>DLUH01000001.1:246068-546068 GCA_002742845.1 Sulfurovum sp. UBA12169
GGATAGGCAGCTTAGAAATGTTCTACAAACTCGCCGTATGTATTTTTTCTGTACACTGCCGGATAGGCAGCTTAGAAATTTACGGATGCGCACCTGTAACTCTTTGTGGAGTACACTGCCGGATAGGCAGCTTAGAAAAAGAGGTCGTAAACGTCTATAAATGTTTTCTTGTACACTGCCGGATAGGCAGCTTAGAAAGCAAAACCATTCCAATGTTAGGACGTTCGAAAGTACACTGCCGGATAGGCAGCTTAGAAAAGAATAGACAGCGGTCGAAATATCTCCATTAGTGTACACTGCCGGATAGGCAGCTTAGAAAACTCGGATAAACTGCACAATGGTAATATTTGCGTACACTGCCGGATAGGCAGCTTAGAAAAGGGAAGTCTAGCCTTTATTTTCCCATAGCGAGTACACTGCCGGATAGGCANNGCCGGATAGGCAGCTTAGAAACAAAATGCGCTTTCTATTGTGCTTCTTATTTGGTACACTGCCGGATAAGCAGCTTAGAAATTGTGAAAATCCCGAATTAATACGAGATAGCAGTACACTGCCGGATATAATGTCCCCGTTTGTCAAGACAGATTTTTGAGAACTTCTTATCATTACCATACAAGCCAAACCACAGACCTAGAAAAGTGCTGAATTACAAAATACTGTATGAGGTATTTTTTACAGAATTTGCTAAAGTTTTAGCTGCTTGATTGAGGTGGAATTGCACTTGTGATTAGAATTGGCAAGTTTATTTAATCCGTTCAAAACCAATGGTGACAGTCGTGGTGACACTAAGAAAACTTTAAGTTTTTGAAATCTTCTGAAAGTACGGCTTTTGGGAGGTTAAATTGGTTGCGGGAGCCGGATTTGAACCGACGACCTTCGGGTTATGAGCCCGACGAGCTACCGAACTGCTCTATCCCGCGACAGATGAAAAAAAGAAGGATTTAAAAATCCTGGTGGATGGGGTAGAGGGATTCGAACCCCCGAATATCGGTACCAAAAACCGAGGCCTTACCGCTTGGCGATACCCCAATCTTCATAAGTCTAACTGCTTATGTGGACGGCATTATACTCCAAAGACACACGCTTGTCAAGACCTATTTTCAAAAAACTCACAAAAGTTGTGAAATAAAGTGCAAAAAGGTATAATGTTTTTACAATTACTATATTTTACAGCAAGTGTAAAAGCGGGGGAACAGAGAAATGTCACAAGATGCGATAAAGAGAGTAGAAAAAGCCATACAGGATATCAAGCATGGCAAGATGGTCATTATGATGGACGATGAGGATCGCGAAAACGAAGGGGATCTGGTCTACGCTGCCACATTTTCTACTCCACAGATGGTGAACTTTATGGCAAAAGAGGCTAGAGGGCTTATCTGTGCGCCTATCACCAATGAGATAGCTGCCAAACTCGACCTTGTACCGATGGTGAGCCGCAACATCTCAAACCATGAAACAGCCTTTACTGTTTCTATAGATTCAAAAACAGCTACGACGGGTATCTCCGCGCACGAAAGGGATGACTGTATCTGCAAGCTCGCCCATCCTTTGACGACTGCGGAGGATTTTGTTCGTCCGGGGCATATCTTTCCTTTGATCGCCAAAGACGGGGGCGTCCTGGTGCGCACCGGACATACTGAGGGGTCGGTCGATCTTTGCAAGCTTGCAGGCTTGGCTCCCGCAGCGGTGATATGCGAGATCATCAAGGATGACGGTACGATGGCACGGATGGATGATCTGAAAACTTTTTCTGCGACGCACAATCTGTCCATCGTTTATATCTCTGATATCGTTGAATATCGGCTGGCAAACGAGCAGCTTATCAAGCGTCTCTCTTCTGATGAGGGTGAACTCAGAGGCACAAAGGTAAAAAAGATGACATACGTTGATCACCTTGACAGGGTACATACGGTTGTGCAGTTTTATAAAGTGCATGAAACATCCAATGTAAAATTTCACAATATCGGCTCTGATATCGATCTTATACTCGACGACAAACGTTTCAACACCCTGCACAACGCCATGGAGTACTTGAAAACCAACGGAGGAACGCTGATCTTTCTGGATACCAAAACCATTTCTCACGAACAAGCCAAAGAGTTTGGCGTAGGGGCCCAGATACTGAAAGATCTTGGCATCAAAAATATCAACCTTCTCACGACAAATAAAGAGACCGAATTTGTAGGTCTAAGCGGGTTTGGGTTGAACGTAGTAGACAAGATCATCATCTGATCAAACAGGATGCGACACAAAGAGAATGAAAAAATATTTTCAAAAGATCAGTTTAAGTGCGATCAACCTGTATGGGGTGATAATTCTTTTTCTGTTTGCTATCCTTTTCACTTTTCTTGTAATCTTTGAAGAGTATAGAGATTTTGAACAAGAAGAGGTGCTTTTGCGTCAAAACTATTTGACGGCACAAAAACAGCACATTCAAGATGAAGCAAGGCGTGTTTTAACCTATATTCGGTACGAGCACGACAGATCAAAAAAACAAGACCAGGAGATGCTTAAAGAAAGAATAGTAAGTTCCATCGAACATCTTTTTAGCAAAAAAAACAGCAGCAGCTATATTTTTATCTACACCCTTGAAGGAGCAAACATCTCCGATCCGAACAAACCTAAAAATCTTAACAAAAAAATGAGCCAGTTAGACAACGAAAACGGTTTTGATGTACTTGATGCGCTTATAAAAAAAGCAAAAACCGGCGGAGGGTATGTTGAATACGTTTGGGACAATCCGGTTACAAAACAACTTTCAAAAAAAATTTCTTATGTGACCGGATTTGAGCCGTACGGCTGGCTTGTCGGAACGGGAGTTTATCTCGATGAGATCGAAAATCTTATGATGGAGAGAAAGCGTGTCCTCAAGGAGCGTTTGATCAAATACATGATGGAGATTTTGACGCTTGCTACGATTTTATTTGGCTTGGCTTTTGCAGGTATGAAATTGATCAACGGGATTATTCGCAACGAGATAGACACTTTTAGGGATTTTTTTAAAAAGGCCGTCGAACACTACGTGGTGATCGATAAAAAGCAGATATACTTTAAAGAGTTTCACATTTTGGTTCAATATGTCAACGAAATGGTAAGTGCCGTGCACCAAAAAAATTATGAACTTAAAAAGCTGAATGCATCTTTGGAAAAAAAGGTTTTGGAAAAAACAGCAAAACTGCAAAAGCAGATGGAATACAACAAACAGCTGGTAAATATGCAAGACAGCTTTATCAAACATTCTATTCATGAGATCAATACGCCTTTAGCCGTGATCATGACGCATATAGATATCTATAAGATGAAGTACGGCCAAAACAGTTATCTTTCCAAGATAGAAGCAGCAAGCAAGATGATTGCCAATATCTACGATGATCTCAGCTATCTGGTGAAAAAAGACCGCATCATCTATGAGAAGCATTGGATTGATTTTTCTTCTTTTTTGCATGAGCGCATTGTGTTTTTTGAAGAAATCGCTGTAGGCAACGGACATAAAATTCAAGAAGAGATTGAAGGGGGGGGTGTGATCTATTTTAATGAGATAGAGTTGCAGCGCATCATAGACAACAACCTTTCAAATGCTATCAAATATGCCAAGAAATCAACAGATATATGGATCAGGCTGTATAAAGAAAAAGATACCGCTGTCTTAACATGCGCTACGCACTCGAAAAAAATAGAAAACACAAAGCAGATATTTGAAGCGTTCCATCAAGAAGAGACACAAGCAGGCGGATTTGGTTTGGGCCTGGAGATCGTAGGTGCCATCTGCCAAAAAGAGGACATCAGAATCGAAGTTGATTCGAATGACGAACTCACCACATTTGCTTACTATTTTAAAAAGGTTTCTCCATGAAGGTTTTTTTGCTTGAAGACGAAAAGATGCTCCAAAGCGCTATAGCAGAGTATTTGACGCAAACGGGCTATCTTGTGCAGATGGGCGAAGACGGCCTGGAAGCATACGAGATGATCAGCCAAAACGAATATGATTTGCTGATCCTTGATATCAATACCCCCTCCCTAAACGGTCTTGCGCTTTTAGAAAAACTCCAAAATGACAAAATTTACATTCCGACAATCTTTATCTCGGCAATCACCCAGATAGAGCAGATCAGCAAAGCGTATGAGCTTGGGTGTTATGATTATCTTAAAAAACCTTTTCATCTCAAAGAGCTTACGCTGCACATAGACCGTTTGCTCAAAATGGCAGATATCACGTCAAAAAATCATGTCAAAATCAGCAAAATGTACACTTACGATCTGCAAAATAAACGGCTTTTCTTTGACAATGAGGAACAGACGCTTACACCAAAACAAGCCCAGATCATAGAACTGCTGGCTTCAAATATAGAGAAAATCGTTGATTTTGACATGCTGCGTTATGATGTTTGGGACAGAAACGATATAGATAATGCCACAATCAGAGCAGAAGTCCACAGGGTCAGACAGATTCTCAAGGAGGATATTGTAGAGAGTCTTAAAGGGGTAGGGTATAGGCTAAAACGTATCAAATAAACAGCTTTTTTTATTTTTGTGTAACAAAACTATACATTACTTTCTTTTTGTTTCTCTTTTTTGTCCGATGCTATGTTAATGCTATTTTTAACACTCATAATGAGTGTATCAAAATTGATTTGGAGGAAAATATGAGAAAAATTGCGTTAAGTTTGGTTACAGTCGCAATGCTTTCAAGCGGCGCCATGGCAGCCGAAACACTGGAAGAGGCTTTAACAGAAGGTGAATTTTCAGGGGTTTTGCGAACGTTTTATATCGATAGAACCTACAATACCGGAGCTACAATCAATCGAAATTCTTTGTCGGTAGGCGGGTATTTCGGATATGAAACGGCACCATGGTATGGGCTAAGCATCGGGGCGAAAGGGTACTCTACGAACAAAGTAGATATCCACGGCAGCGCGACGGAAGCAACCAGTTATGATCCGTCGCTTTTTGGTGACGGTTTGGATTCGTACACGTTCTTGGGCGAATTGTATATGAACTACAAAAGAGACAATACGACACTTAAAGTGGGCCGCCAAAGACTTGATACGCCGATGGCAGGAAGCGATGAAGCCAGAATGCTGCCCAACCTTTTTGAAGCAGCAGTGCTCAGCAACACAGACATTAAGGACACCACTCTTATCTTGGCGCATGTGACTAAAGAGACTGCAGGAACATTCAGCAACATTTATGATAACAGTATGTTGGGACTTCAAAGTGGCTATGGTCTTGGTACTGTTGCTGCTCAAAGCGGAGAATTTGAAGATATGGGCGAGATCGCGCTGGGCACAGGAAACGATACCGACGGTGTCACCGCAGCAGCGGCGATCTACAAAGGTATCCCCGGCTTGACGCTTCAGGCGTGGGATTACTATGCGCATGATATCCTCAATGCACTCTATCTTCAGGCGGATTACGGATGGGATTGTTTGCTAAACAGCGCAGTAAAAATGAACGCTTCTGCACAATACATCTATGAAAGCGAAGTGGGTGATGCGCTTGCCGGAGATGTAGAGAGCAACTATTTTGGAGCCAAACTGGGCGCAGCCTACAATGCCCTCAGCGGATATGCGGCGTTTTCGACGACCGGATCAAACAATGACACCGTCACAAACGGCGGGATAATCAGCCCGTGGGGCGGTATGCCGGCCTTTACGCAAGGGATGGTAACAAGACATATGTTCTTTGCCGACACCGATGCATGGAAAGTGGCCGCAAGCTATAACTTCAAAGATCACGGTATGCCGTTGGTTGCAACGGCGTACTATACATCGTTTGATATCGGTGCAGACAATACTTATCAGCCAGGTATTGCATGGGAAGCCGAAGAGAGCGGACTTGATTTTTCTTATATACCGGAATCTATGAAAAATGTCGAGTTTAAACTCAGAGCCAATTTTACGACAGATTTTGCTCCCGGAACAGACTGGGATGAGTATCGGTTTATCGTAAACTATAATTTCTAACAAGGAGAAATGATGAAAAAAGAGACTGTAGAGCAGATCAAAAATGATCCTAAATACCAAGAACTTGTTTCAAAAAGAAGTCGTTTTGCATGGACACTTTCTATTATTATGCTGGTAATTTATTATGGATTCATTTTGGTTATCGCATTTGATCCGAGTTTGCTTGGCACTAAGCTAGGTTCGGGTGTTACCACATGGGGTATTCCTATAGGAGTGGGGATTATTGTAATTGCTTTTGTCTTGACGGGAATTTATGTCAAAAGAGCCAACACTGAATTTGACGACTTGAGTCGCCAAGTCAAAGAGGCATTAAAATAAAAGGGCGAAGATGAAGAAAATTTTACTATCTTTCATGGCACTGGGGGCCATGGTATTTGCAGCGGGCGCGCTAGAGGGTGAGGTGCAAAAGCAGCCTCTGAATATTTCAGCGATTATTATGTTTTTAGTTTTTGTGGCAGGAACATTGGGTATCACTTACTGGGCAGCCAAAAGAACGAAAACCGCTAAAGATTTCTATACTGCCGGCGGAGGTATTACAGGATTTCAAAATGGATTGGCGATCGCAGGGGACTATATGTCGGCGGCTTCCTTTTTGGGGATTTCGGCACTGGTTTACGGCGCAGGGTATGATGGACTGATCTATTCGATCGGATTCTTGGTAGGTTGGCCGGTTATTTTATTTTTGGTTTCTGAAAGACTAAGAAATCTTGGAAAATATACTTTTTCGGATGTAGTTGCTTATAGACTTAAGCAAGGACCTATAAGAACTATGGCAGCCTCAGGGGCGATCGCTACGGTTGTGTTGTATCTGATCGCTCAAATGGTAGGAGCAGGACAGCTTATTCAGCTTCTTTTTGGACTTCCTTACTCGTGGGCGGTAGTGCTTGTCGGTGCTCTTATGATCATGTATGTGACCTTCGGTGGAATGCTTGCAACTACTTGGGTACAGATCATCAAAGCATGTTTGTTGCTTGCGGGAGCTACGTTTATGGCGCTGGCGGTATTGGCACATTTTGGTTTCAGTTTTGAAGCGCTTTTCGCAAAAGCAGTAGAGGTGCACCCTAAGGGTGAAGCGATTATGAGTCCCGGCGGACTGGTGTCTGATCCTGTCTCTGCGATTTCTCTTGGACTTGCATTGATGTTGGGGACTGCGGGATTGCCTCATATTCTGATGAGATTTTTTACGGTTGCTGATGCGAAAGAAGCGAGAAAATCTGTATTCTATGCAACAGGTTTTATCGGATATTTCTATATCCTTACCTTTACCATCGGATTTGGTGCTATCGTAATGGTACTTAACAACCCTGAATATCTTGATCTTGCCAAACAGGCGATAGAGGGCGGCGCACCTATCTTGGGCGGTAACAATATGGCAGCAGTGCATCTATCGCATGCGGTAGGAGGAAACTTCTTTTTAGGCTTTATTTCTGCGGTGGCATTTGCTACGATTTTGGCGGTGGTTGCAGGGCTTACATTGGCGGGAGCGTCAGCTATTTCGCATGACCTTTATGCCAATGTTTTCATGAAAGGCAAAGTGGATGAAGCAAAAGAGATGAAAGTTTCCAAAATGGCAACGGTAGGACTTGGCGTGATTGCCATTTTGCTTGGAATTGCTTTTGAAAAACAAAATATTGCATTTTTGGTTGGACTTGCGTTTGCGATTGCGGCGTCAGCAAACTTCCCTGTGCTTTTTTTGGCAATGTTCTGGAAGAAACTTACTACACGCGGTGCGGTAATCGGCGGATTTATCGGGCTTTTGACGACAGTTATATTGTTGATTATCAGCCCTGTTATTTGGGTAGAGGTTCTTGGCAATGCTGAGGCAATATTCCCTTATAAGCATCCGGCACTTTTCTCTGTGATCGCTGCATTTGTAGCGATATGGTTCTTCTCGGTTACCGACAAGAGCGATGATGCGGCACGTGAGATAGAAGCATTTGATGCGCAAGATATCAGATCTCAAACAGGTATTGGAGCAGAAGGTGCATCGGCACACTAAACGCATTAAACGATGCAAAGCCGCTTCTGCGGTTTTCTCGATAGGAAATTGCATATGATTGCACTATTGGAAACACTTAAGGGGCATCCCCCCTTTTCATTTTTAGATGACACCGCTTTTGCTTTAATCGAGCGCAATGCTCAGATCGCCTACTATCCAAACCATACGGTATTGACAGAGCCTAATTTTCTTTTTGACAAACTGTTTGTCATCATCAAGGGAATGGTCGAAGTAAATAATGACGATGAGCTTATCGATGTTTACAGAACACATGATGCCTTTGGCGGAATTGAACTTCTTAAAAATCAAGCGTCTCTTTATCAATACAAAGTAACAGAAGAATTGATTTGTTATGAAATCAAGAAAGAAGTGTTTCTGAAACTCTGTGAATCAAATAAAGCATTTAAGGATTATTTTTTTTCTTCAATCGTTGAGCGTCTTGAAATGCTCAAAGAAAAACGCGAATATACAGCGATGAGTGATCTAATGATGGCAAGAGTGGACAAGAGTATCTTGCACAATGCGTGTGTACTGGCTTCTGATATGCCCATCATAGATTCTTTGAAAAAAATGGAAGAGTGCAATGCCACATCAGTCATTGTTAAAAATCCGCAGGGATACGGCATTGTTACCGATGCCGATCTTAGATACTACATATTGTATCAGCAAAGTCAAGAGCTTCATCGTCTTTCAGATATACAAAGTTATCCTGTGATCTCCATAGAAGAGGGGGAATTGCTTTTTAATATTTTGCTTTTGATGACTGAGCGTACGATCAAACACCTTCCTGTGCTTGATAAGACGGGAGAGGTTTTGGGGGTTTTGGAACTTATTGACCTGTTGAGTTTTTTTTCAAACCAATCCCATCTCATCTCGGCACAGATGGAAAAGGCATCCACTCTTGAAGCGGTGATCGATGCGGCCAAAAGGGTAGAGATCATGATCAACGCTTTGCATGCCAAGGGCGTCAAGAGCAGATATATTGCCAAACTGGTTTCTGAAATCAATAAAAAAATGTATCTTAGGCTCTTTGAGATGATCTTTCCTAAATCCTGGCATGAAAAATGTACATTGATCCTGCTTGGAAGCGAAGGAAGAGGAGAGCAGATCTTGCGAACAGATCAGGACAATGCTCTGATATTTGAAGAGGGATTTTTACCCGATAACATTGAAGAAATTACACAAAAGTTTATTCTTACGCTGGACAACATAGGGTTTCCCCGCTGCAGCGGCAATATCATGGTGATTAATCCTCAGTGGCGCAAGTCCATTGATGGCTATAAAAATGATATAGACAGCTGGGTAGAAGGACAAACGCATGAAGGCTTTATCAATATGGCAATTTTATTTGATTCTGTTGCAATAGCCGGAGAGAAAAACCTGCATACTCAGCTTAGAGAATATCTTATAGAGAAAATGAGCGGATATCAAAGTGTTCTGGCGCATTTTGCAAAGCCTATTGAGCATTTTGAATCTGCGTTGGGGCTTTTTTCCCAATTTGTTACAGGCGCAAAAGAGCATCAAAATGAAATTGATATCAAAAAAGGTGCACTTTTTGCACTGGTTCACGGAGTTCGTGCGCTGGCTCTTGAGCATGCGATTGAACCAACCAATACGATTTTGCGCATCAAAGCGTTAAACAATATAGGATTTATGAATAAAGAAGATGCAAGCGA
Source organism: Sulfurovum sp. UBA12169 (assembly GCA_002742845.1). NCBI lineage: Bacteria > Pseudomonadati > Campylobacterota > Epsilonproteobacteria > Campylobacterales > Sulfurovaceae > Sulfurovum > Sulfurovum sp. UBA12169. Next base: position 255,707 of record DLUH01000001.1, read on the forward strand.
GTTGATTGAAGCTTTTGAGGTTATCAATACGTTAAGATTGCATTCGCAGCTGGAAAAATCAGCAAAAGGAAAAAAAATAGACAACTATATTTCTATTGTTGAGATAGGAAAGCTCGAACGCGATCTTCTAAAAGAAGCGATTAAAAGCGTCCATTCGTTCAAAAAGATGATCAGTTACCATTTTCATCTTTCTATGGTGGGATAAATGTTTGAAAGTCTAAAACGCAAATGGAATCGAAAACATTTGAGTGATGAACGTTTTGCTTTTTTATTTGACGAGACTCCCGGTGATGAAATTGTAGTCTTTGACTGCGAAACAACCGGACTCGATCCCCAAAAGGATCATATTGTCTCAATCGGTGCAGTCAAGATCAAGGGCGACAAAATACTTACAGATCAGGCATTGCATATCTATGTACAGCAAAAAAAAGAGATTGCGCATGAAAGCATCAAGATACACCAGATTAGAAATTGCGATCTTCAGGATGCTGTTGCCATCGAAGAAGCGATTGAATCGTTTTTGCATTTTATAGGCAACAGAACACTGGCAGGATATTATCTGGAATTTGATGTCGCAATGATCAATAAATATACTAAAAAAATGTTTGGAATTACATTACCCAACAAGCAAGAGGAGGTATCAGCACTCTATTATGATAAAAAAATTTCCACTATCCCTCAAGGGAATATAGACCTAAGGTTTGATACAATAGTGGCGAATTTAGCACTGCCTAGATTAAAGGCACATGATGCACTCAATGATGCCATCATGACAGCTATGATGTATTTAAAATTAAAACATACAATTAAATTAAAATAAACAGGAGAAAATAATGTTACAAGAGATCTATCAACCAAATCCACAATATGCTTCAATTGCTGCCATTAAAAGCATGGATGAATACCATGCATTGATGAACAAGGCAAAAGAAGACTATGAAGGTTTTTGGGGTGACTACGCCAAAGAAAAAATTGACTGGTTTAAACCGTTTGATATGGTACTCAATGAAAGCGAAGCACCCTTTTACAAGTGGTTTGAGGGTGGACAGCTCAATGTAGCACACCAATGTATCGATCGACATTTGTTAACGCGCAAAAATAAAGCAGCTATTATCTTTGAAGGAGATAACGGCGACCAGCAAGTGCTTACCTATAGAGAACTGGCCTATGAAGTCAACAAAACAGCCAATATGTTTAAAAACCAATTTGGCATCACCAAGGGAGATAGGGTAGTGCTTTATATGCCGATGATCCCTGAGGCTGCAATCAGCATGCTTGCCTGCGCGAAGATCGGGGCTATCCATTCTGTGGTATTTGGCGGCTTCAGTGCAGAAGCATTGAGAGACAGAATTATCGATGCCCAGGCAAAACTTGTTGTAACATCAGACGGAGCCTACAGAAAAGGCAATCCCTATATGCTCAAACCGGTAGTGGATGAAGCGCTCAGTACAGGATGCGAATGCGTCAAGGCAGTATGTGTGGTTGAACGCAACGGCGAAGAGATCCATTGGGAACCGGGACGTGATTATGCCTATAATGAACTAGTGAAAAACGAATCATCCAAATGTGCAGCAGAACCGATGGAGAGTGAAGATCCTCTTTTCTTGCTTTACACTTCAGGAAGTACCGGAAAACCAAAAGGAGTACAGCATTCAAGCGCCGGATATATTCTTTGGGCGCAAATGACGATGGAGTGGGTATTTGATCTTAAAGAGAATGATACCTATTGGTGTACAGCCGATGTAGGCTGGATCACCGGACATACCTATATTGTTTATGGGCCGCTTGCTGCGGGTGCAACTACGGTAATGTTTGAAGGCGTGCCTACATTCCCTGATGCAGGAAGATGCTGGAGAATGGTAGAAGAGTATCAAGTAAATCAGTTCTATACGGCGCCTACAGCGATCAGACTTCTTCATAAGACAGGTCAAGATGAGCCTAAAAAATATGATTTAAGTTCGCTTAGGGTTTTGGGAACCGTCGGAGAACCTATCGATCCGGCTGCATGGAAATGGTATTACGAAGAGATTGGCGGAAGCAAGTGTGCTATTGTGGACACCTACTGGCAGACAGAGACGGGCGGACACATGATCTCTCCGCTTCCCGGAGCAACGCCCATCAAGCCTGCATGCGCTACGTTTGCACTTCCCGGAATCATAGCGGAAGTTATCGATGAAGTAGGAAATCCTGCACCGATAGGCGAGAAAGGCTTTATGTGTATTACAAAACCATGGCCAAGCATGATCAGAACAATCTGGGGCGATCCTGAGAGATTTGTAAAATCCTATTTTGGAGATTGCAAAAAAGAGGGCAAACCGGTTTACTTTACGGGTGACGGCGCGATGATCGATGAAGAGGGATATATAACCATTACCGGAAGAACGGATGATGTTATCAATGTTTCCGGGCACCGAATGGGAACAGCCGAAGTTGAAGCAGCGATTAAAAAGCATTCGAACGTCGCGGCAGTGGCAGTTGTAGGCAAACCGCATCCGATCAAAGGGGAGGGAATCTTTGCCTATATCGTTCTCAAATCGGAAGAAAGTTTGGCAGAAGAGATTGAACTAACCAAAGAGATAAACAATATCATAAAAAAAGAGATCGGTGCAATTGCACTATGTGATGATATCGTGTTTGTTCCGGATCTTCCAAAAACAAGAAGCGGCAAGATTATGAGAAGAATATTGCGAAGTATTGTTAAAAATGAAGAAATTACACAGGATACTTCTACATTGGAAGATCCGTCTATCGTAGGCAAAATCGAATCAATCGTAAAATCTTGCCGACTATAATTTTACACAGAGGCGGTTTTGTCTGCCTCTGTAACTGCAAATAAAATAATTTTCTCTATTTTTATTTTTCAAATCAAGCCATAAGGCTTTTTACTTTTAGCAAATCTTCAAATGCTTCTTTTTTCGCGGAAGGATTTCTGAGTAAATAACTTGGATGGTACGTCGGTATCACGATATAACGCTCTTTTTTAAAAATAGTACCCCTGACTTTTCCGATAGGGGTTTCATCTCCTGTAAGATAAAAATAGGCAGTACCCCCCAACGCAATAATCAGTTTCGGCTTGATAAGTTCTATTTGTTTCAATAAATAAGGTTTGCACGTATAAGCTTCACTGGGTGCAGGTTCTCGGTTTCCCGGCGGACGGCATTTCACAATATTTGTAATATACACGTCATTTCGCGAAACAAGAAGAACATTTTCTATCATCTTTGTCAAAAGTTCGCCTGAACGACCGACAAAAGGCTTTCCTGTACTGTCCTCCGATGCACCCGGAGCCTCTCCGACAAACATAATTTCAGCCGAAGGATTTCCTTCTCCAAACACTACTTTTTGGCGAGTTTTGCTTAGATCGCAAAGATGGCATTGATTTGCCTGCTTTTGCAAGAGATCAAGTGTGCCCGGAAGAGATAAATCCAAATCATCCTCTTTAAAAAGGGTGATATCCGTGTACTGATAACCCAACTGTTTGAGTTGGTACAACTGTTTAAGTAAAAGTGCATTTTTAAGATTTTTCATAAAGAAATTATAGCAGATAAATGTTTGAGCTGCTCATTTGCGTCTTTAAAGCATTTATTTTCTTTCGTGCGGCAAAAAATTGTTGATTAACGATGTTTGTTTTGCAGACTTGAAGATATTGAATTGATAATTTATTTATAGCATTTCTATTTAAAAATCATATCTTATAATTAAAATTATAAATTTAATACTATACAAAAGGGCATCGATGGCACATATACAACTACCCGAATTTAAAGCAATGTCACCCGCGATCCAAGAGAAGGCACGGCCGATTTTGGAAAAAACAGGACAGCTTGGAGAGATATTTAAACTGATGGCAGTAGATGAAAAAGTTTATTTTGCAACGGATGGGATGGTGCAGGGGTATTTACTCAACGAAACAACGCTTCCGTATGTTATCAAAGAAGCGATAGCGCTTTTGATCTCCAAAGAGAACGGATGCAGCATGTGTGTGGATGTACACAAAAGCATCGCAGCGATGCTGGGGATAAGCGAGGAGCAGATCGAAGAGATACTGCAGGGAGTAGATGCGATGCATGTAGAGGGCAAAGACAAGGCATTGTTGAACTTCTGCATTAAAGCATCGCGCAAAGACAATTATAAAATCCTCAAAGAAGAGATAGATGCGCTCAAAGCGATGGGGTGGAGTGATATGCAAATTGTCGAAGCCGTAGCGATCACAGGGTACTTTAACTATATCAATACGCTTTCAAATGTATTCGGGCTTGGAAAGTAGGGATGCAAAATGGCAACAACACCCTTCTTTGTTTTCTTTCATTCTTTTTCAAGGATGAGAGGAGCGGGGAAAACATTGTGCGATTTCAATGGTTATTTAAAATAGTAAAATATAAGTAAGTTAAAAATAAGTGAAATACACACAATAGGGCACAAAGCCCTATCGCAGAGAAAATGGCGAAGAATTATCCTTCTACCGTGATCTCCACAGGCGTACCTTCCCAGATACCGTGTTTTGTACAGTAACCGTGTGCTATAAGATTAAGTTTTTTACCGGTTGGGATGATAGTAAATGTAGTGGTGTTATGTGCTTTTGTGTTTCCTAGAGTTCCGGGTACATAAGTAGCCCTAGCAAGCAGCGTATCACCGTTAAAAAGGGTTACGGATTCAATATAGTGATCAAAATCATCCGGATGCGTATATTCGTTGCCCATTTTTACTGTCACTTCAAATGGCTCACCGGCTTTTGCCGTATCGGCACAGTGAATAAACGGAGAATGTCTGTCAATAAGATCTTTTTTTGCTTCTCTCTCTACGGTATCAATATCTACGTATTTATTAATTTTTGGCATTTATTTTCCTTTATATGTGGTTTAATAAAATTATACCATAAAAAAAAGTTAAATAGGATAATTTTTATCTTATTTACTCATTTTCATCTTTTATGTTGTTTTGTGCCCATTTTTTAATCCTGTTTCTTTCTTGTTGGGTGAGCTTTGCCTCGTCGTGAAAGCTTAAATACATAGGCATTGGCATGCTGTAGCTAATGGTTTCAGCGATACCTTTGTATATCTTCTGCTTTTTCTCTTCATCATAGCTATTCCATTCTTGGAAATTGAACCAATTTCGGCCTTTTTTGATGTGGCTTCGCACACTCCATGAAAAAGGTGCCACATTTGCGTACCATGGCATTTTTGTTTGATAGGAGTGGCAATCATAGCAAGAGACTTTTAGCATCTTTATGATCTCTTTTGGAGCATCTATTTCCCTTTTGGGATCAATGGCGGAAGGAGTTGATATCTCTATTTGAACGGTTTGCAATAAAAGCAAAAATGCAATCCCCCACAAAGCGATTGTTTTTGCCATCTATTGTCTTTCCTTTTTTGCTTATTTTGTGTTGAAAAGGGTATCGGTACTGCGCCCATGTGCCAGATGGGCAGATAACTGAAAATTATGCGGTATAGATATGGTCTGCTTTGCTAACGTGATGCTTAAGTCCAATCTCTTTTTCCGTGCAGCCAAGTGCAAGTGCGACCATTTGAGGCATATGCAAAATAGGAAGGTCAATATCACGGCCGAGTTGTTTTCCGGCACTTTCTTGCTTGATATCCATATTGAGATGGCAAAGCGGGCAGGGAGTAACGATCATGTCTGCATTGTTGTCGATGGCATCTAGCAGCGCATTTCCTGTGAGCGCATTGCTTGTCTGAGGCGCTTGAAGATCTACATGGAAACCGCAACATTTATTTTTGCTCGCATAGTCAACCGGATGTCCTTCAAGCGCAGCGATAAGTTCATCAAGCGAAGTAGGGTTGTAAGGATTTTCTCCGCCGTTGCTTTCGTTTTGAAGTTCTGATGGCCTAATATTGTGACATCCGTAAAAAGGAGCGATATTAAAACGGCTAAGCGGCGTGGTGACTTTGCTTTTGATATTCTCAAGACCATAGTCGTCGATCAGCGCATAAAGAAAATGTTTGATCTGGGAGGTGCCTTTGTATTCAAGTCCCACTTCAGCAAGTTTTTCGTTGACTCTCGCTTTATACTCAGGATTATTGTCCAGCTTATGCTTTGTCATGGCAGAGTTGATTTGGCATGTGTTGCAAATTGTGATCATTGTCAGTCCCAGTTTTTCCGCGTAGCAGATATTTCTGGCATTCAATACATGCGAAAGAAATTCGTCAAAATCCTGCAGATGACTTGCACCGCAGCAACTCGCTTCTTCAAGTATGGTAATTTTGATCCCCAATTTTTCAGCCACTGCGAGTGTAGACGACAGCAGTTCAGGCGTTGACTCTTTTGCGGTACATCCTGTGTAAAGTGCGTAATGTAGTGTGCTCATCCTCTCTCTCCTTATAGCTTATTTGTTTGTGAAATTTCAATGAGTTTTTTGATTTCATCAAGATTTTTAGATTTTGGCATATTGTCAACAAACGGCATCTGGTCGGTGAGATGAATTTTCCCCGCTTTCATCATCTTCATCGCATCCTTAACATGCTTAAAGACACCGATAGGTCCTTCCGAGTATTTCACGATATCTGCCTCATCAAGCAACCCGTGTTTTTTGATGCTTCTTACAAACCCTTCTGCGTGGCGTGTAGCAACATTGCTTTGAGCAACACCCTGTTCAAACTGCATATTGTGAAGCTTCATAATTTTCTCGATCGGATTGACATCTTTAGGGCATGCTTCGGCACATTCGTAACATTTGACACAGTCCCAAACCCCTTGACCCATCTGAGCAGTCATCTCAAGTCTCTCTTGGCCGCAATTGTCTCTAGGGTCGATAGAAAATCTATAGGCAGCGGCAAAAGCAGCCGGTCCGAAGAAATCACTGTTTACCTCAAGTACCGGGCAAGCGTAGTGGCAGTTACCGCACTGAATACAATAATCCGCGTCAAGGAAATTTTCAACCTGCTCTTTGGTCATATGCGTTTCATGTGCAGGCTGAGGCTCTACATTTCCATTGACATAAGGTTTAATCGCATGATGTTTATCCCAAAAATCTTTTTTATCAATAATCATATCTTTGACAGCACGTTTTTTGCTTTGCGGATCAAAAATCAATTCTTCCCCAAACAGCTTGATCATGTCATGTGCATTTTCTTTGCAGGAGAGCACCGGTTTGCCGTTTACTTTAATCGAACAAGATCCGCAGATCCCGTGACGGCACGATCTTCTGTAGGAAAAACTTCCGTCATGCTCCCATTTGATGCGATTAAGCAGATCAAGCACCAATTCATCTTTTCCTACTTCCATCTCGTAAGTTTTATAGTAAGGCAGATAATCAGTCTCAGCATTAAATCTAAATGCTTTTATGGTTATTTTTTTTGTTTCATTCATTGCTATCTCCTTAATATGTTCTTTCTTTAACTTCAAACTTACCTAAAACCACATCCGCATATTCTTGTGTAATATTGAAATTTTTATCCATATAAGCATAGGTATGCTTTAAGAACTTTTCATCATCTCTTGTCGGAAAATCCTCACGAAAGTGCCCCCCGCGGCTCTCTTCACGAGCCAAGGCGCCTTCAACAATGAAAAGACTGTATTCAAGCATGTGTCCAAGTTCGATCGCTTCTTGAATCTCGGTATTGAAAACGGAGGATTTATCATCCACGCGGATATGTTTATATCGCGCGAGAAGCTCTTTGATCTTCTCTTTTTGTCGAGTGAGAGACTCAGCTGTTCTGAATACGCCCGCATCTTTTGTCATGCTCTCCTGAAGCTCTTCTCGAAGCTTGGCTACCTTTTCATTTCCGTTATTTGTTTTTACCCACTGATACTCTGCCAGCATACCGGCTGCATCTTCGCTTGTTGCCGGCCTGAGTGTAAGTGTGCTTAAGTCTTTAAGCATGTTCTGACCCGCATGTCTTCCAAAAAGAAGTGCTTCAAGGACTGAGTTGGCGCCCAATCTGTTTGCGCCGTGTACTGAAACACAAGAACACTCACCGGCAGCATAGAAACCTTCGACAAGCTCTTGAGGGTTTTTACGTACATGACAGTTGATATCTACAGGAATCCCTCCCATAGAGTAGTGTGCCGTTGCTGCAATATGGATAGGCTCTTTAAGCATATCCTGCCCCAGGAAAGTAATTGCCAGCTCTCTAAGTTCGGGAAGTCTTGTAAGAATAATCTGAGGATCAAGATGCGTAAGATCAATACTGACAGCATCTTTGTTAGGACCCACGCCTCTTCCTTCGCGAATCTCTTGCATAATCGCACGGCTTACAACATCTCTTGATGCAAGCTCCAGGGCATTGGGCGCATATTTTTCCATAAACCTTTCGCCCTCCGAATTAAAAAGACGACCCCCTTCTCCGCGCGCTGCTTCCGAGATAAGAATACCTGAGCCTCCCAGGCCGCTTGGGTGAAACTGAACAAACTCCATGTCTTCCAGAGGAAGACCGTGACGCGCAACAATAGAGAGAGAATCGCCGGTATTTGCATGGGCGTTGGAGTTGATCTTGTAAGCCCTTGCGTGTCCGCCTGTTGCAAACATAGTAGCTTTGGCATTGAAAATGGCCGGTTTGGCATCTCTAATATCAAATGCGACGACACCCGAGACTTTACCGTCTTTGTAGATAATATCTGCTGCATACCATTCATCAAATACCTGGACATTCTCGCGCACACATTGTTCATACATGGTTTGCAAGAGCGTAAGTCCTGTTCTGTCTTTTGCATAACAGGCTCTGGGCTTGGATTGTCCGCCAAAAGGACGGATGGCGATATCACCTCTATCGTCTCTTGAAAAAACAGCTCCCATCTGTTCGGCCCATCTAATCGTTTCGGGTGCCTTGGTACACATCAATTCAACACAATCCTGGTCTGCAAGATAATCACTTCCTTTAACCGTATCAAATTCATGAAGCTCTGTAGAGTCGCCTTCGCCAAGTGCGGCATTAATTCCCCCTTGGGCTGCGCCGGAATGACTTCTTAGAGGGTGAAGTTTAGTGATAACAGCTGTTTTCTTGCCTGCCGCAGTCAACTCCCGTGCTGCAGCAAGCCCTGCAAGTCCTGCACCGACAATGACTGCATCGTATTGATAGATCTTAACATCCATGGCTACTATGTCCTTTTAGAGTAAATTTGGTTCTATTATATCTATTGGTAAATATTAATTTCTTTAATAGTTTTATAAAAATGTGTAAATAGGGTGCAGTATGTTACAATTTTGCAATGAAAAAAATAGACAAAGAACAATACCTTATCAATAAACTCACCTCGAAACATATAGGTGATGATGCAGCCGTAATAGGGAACATGCTTTATAGTATGGATACCTTTTTTGAAGATGTACATTTCAAGCGTTCCTGGATGAATATGACGCAAATCGGCAAAAAGGCAATGCTGGTCAACCTCTCTGATGCTATAGCGATGAATGCCGAGCCAAAATATGCCCTCGTATCGGTCTCTTTGCCAAAAAACATTGAAAATAAAGAGATAGACGAGCTGATGAAAAGTCTTGAGGATACGGCAAAATTGTATGGATGTGAAATCATCGGGGGAGATACGATAGGTGCCGATAAGCTGCATCTCTCAATCGCCGTCATTTCGCAAAGCTTCCATCCGCTTTTGCGCAAAGGGCTGCGGGAGGGAGATTTGTTGGCATTCACAGGTACTCTGGGCCAGAGCAAACACGATCTTGAAATATTGCTCCGAGGAGAGAAAATCTCAAGCGATTCTAAATTTTATGAGCCAAAACTGCGAGTTGAATTTATCAAAAAGTCGCATCCCTATCTGCATGCAGGTATGGATATATCCGATGGTCTTTTTTGTGACACCAATAAACTGTTGGATACAAACGGATATGGATTTGAATTGCTGCTTGACATTGACCAAGAAATGGGTCTTAGCGGGGAAGAGTATGAGATGCTTGTGGGGTTTTCTCCGGAAAATCTTGAGACCGTTTTGGCGATAGCCAAAGAAACAGATACTGCTCTGACTGTATTTGCAAAAGTGGTTCAAAACGATAAACGATTTTGCTGCGAAAGCCACCATTTTAAAAATTGAGGAATACATTAACCATGAAACCTATTTACCCCTTGCCTGTTCAAAATGAATTTGTTTTTAACTCCACTCCGCGGGATTTTACTGTAGAGGAGATACCTCTTTATGAGTTTACGGGGGAGGGCGAACATCTTGTATTGAAGGTTCGCAAAAAAGAACTGACCACATGGGAGATGCTCGATATACTCTCGCAGTATGTTGGCATCAAAAGACGCGATATGGGATATGCCGGACTTAAAGATAAGCATGCCATGACCATACAATGGGTCTCTTTGCCTGCGAAATTTGAAGAGAAGCTAGCCGCATTTTCTCATGAAAAGATCAAAATACTTGAAAGCACCAGACACAATAACAAAATACGTGTAGGACATCTCAAGGGAAATCGCTTTGATATCCGACTTAAAAAAGTATTGGGGATACAAAAAGACAAGCTTGACTCTGTGCTAAAATGGATCAAAGCTAACGGCGTACCCAATTATTTTGGCAATCAACGTTTCGGTACGGATGGAACAAACTGGATAGATGGCAAAAAGCTTTTGTCTGGCGAGCTTAAGATCCGGGATAAAAAAACACGTGAATTTTTAATGGGATCCTATCAGAGTTATCTTTTTAATTTATGGCTTGCAAAACGTATGGAGCTTAACTTGTTGTTGGAAAAATTCAGCGAAGAGGAAGCTGAACAGCTTTTAAAACTCCCGTCCGGTGCACTCAAGGGAGTCAAGGCGCAACCCAATTTCTTTAAGCTTCTCGAGGGCGATTTGATGATGCACTATCCTTACGGAAGACTTTTTGAAGCAGAAGAGTTGGATAAAGAAGCAGAACGTTTCGAGACAAAGGATATCGCCCCCACAGGTCTTTTGCCCGGAAGTAAAACCAAAAGAGCCACAGGTGTTGCCAGACTTTTTGAAGAACAGTTTGACGAAGAGATCAAAATTTTCGGCGCCAGACGCTATGCATGGGTTCAAGCGACAGAAATAAAGAAAAATTATGTCGAAGAAAAAGCCCATTATGAGCTTAGTTTTGTTCTGCCAAAAGGTTCCTATGCGACCAATGTGCTTGACGTACTCAGGGGCACCAATCAAATTTGAAATGATGAAGACTTCATTCTTTTTTCATAGCTGTATGCTATACTAAAAAAAATAATTCGGACTAAGGAAAAAGTATGGGATATTCTCATTGGGCAGCCGGCGCTTTGATGGCGGGGATAATGATATTCAACGGCTGCGGCGGCGGTGGAGGCGGAGGAGAAGCCGAAACATTAAATCAAGCTCCCACAGCAGACGCAGGGATAGATAAAAGCATACAGGTGAATCAAACGGTAAATATTGTCGGAAGCGGCAGCGATGCAGACGGAACCATTGCAAGCTATCAATGGAAAAATGGCAGCACGGTTTTAGCCAATACGGCTTCATTTGACTACACCCCGTCCACAGCCGGCATTCATACATTAACTCTCACCGTCACCGACAATGAAGGCGCAACGGACAGCGACACGATGAATGTGACAGTCACGGAAGCAAATACGGTGCAAAGAGTGATGCCGCTTGCGGTTATCCGCATAGAGTTTGATGATTATCAGTTTGACAGCTCTGCTTCTGAGTGGAATCAAAAAATATTCGGCTCAAATGAAGGGGGATTGAACGATTATTATCATGAAATTTCTTACGGTACATTTCAATTCCGACCCGCCACAGAAACAAACGGAGAGAATGACGGCATCATTACGGTGCATCTTGATGAAAACCATCCCGATGAATTGCAAACAAAGATAGACAGATTAAAAAATGCGGCCATACTCGCAGACGAATATATCGATTTTGCACAGTATGATACCGACAAAAACGGAGCAATAAGCTCCAATGAGCTTCAAATCATGTTTTTAGTGGCTGGCGGCGAGCTTGCAACGTCAGCTCATCCCGGAATTTGGGCGCACCAATGGTGCATGGACACATCAATCAATGTCGGACCTCCCAAACTTGATAATGTCACTCTCATGAGCTGCGATTATGAAGGGGTATATGCGGCTTTTGGCGAAAAACATTTTGATGCTCTTACGGGCAACGATGCTACCGTAGGGATTATCGCTCATGAGCTGGGGCATGCAGTATTTGGTTTGCCGGATCTTTACGATACAGACGACAGCTCAGAGGGTATCGGCAATTTCGGTTTGATGGGCGCAGGAAGCTGGGGGTATAAAGAAGGAGAATTTTATGGCGCAACACCGGTGCATATGACAGGATGGAGCAAAGCATACAGCGGTTTTGTTGTGCCGGCCGTCGTTACTGATGCCCAAGAGTTGCAGATAAAAGCCGCTTCTTCGACAGGTTACACACTCTATAAGATTCCGACCGGTCGCAGTGGCGAATATTTTTTAATAGAAAACAGAGCTAACAGCGGATACGATAGGGGATTATATATCCTTAAAGAGTTGGGTGATTTTGAGGGGGGATTGTCTATTTTGCATATCGATGACACTCTGTTGCCCGGCTGCATCACCACAAACAGCTGCAACGAAAACGAATCCCATAAACTAGTTGATATAGAAGAGGCCAATCGTCCGGGACTGGATACCAATAAACACAGAGGAGACTACCTAAATCTCTTTTTTCAAGCAAACAACGCAAGTTTTACGCCCTCTACCGATCCAAACTCAGACCGATATGACGGTTCTGACAGCGGTGTAAACATCACAAATATTTCCGGCCCCGGAGATATCATGAGTGCAGATTTGACAACAGAAACCAACTAAAAGGAATCAAACATGAAAAGATTAATTTTATTTATAAGTATGCTAACGTTCGCATTTTCTGTACCTGCTTTTCAAGGTTCTTTAGAATTTAAACAAAATGACGGTTCAGCCTTTCAGGGAAAACTCAAAGGCGATGAATGGTTCAATTGGATCGAGGACAATGAGGGGCATATCATAAAATACAACAATAGCTCTAAAAACTATGAATACGCCAAAACAGAAGAAAAAAACGGTACGCTGGAGCTGATACCTTCGGGTGTTAAAGTCCAAAGAAGCGAAGCGCTTGATCGTAATGCGTCAGAACTTTTTAAAATTGACCCTCAGCTTCTGCGAAAGATCTGGAAACAAAAAAGAGAAAAAGCATACCGATACAAAGCAAAATAAAAGTTGGGCCAGAGGTTTATTTAACCTCTTTTTTTCGCACGATATCTGCGCCCAGCGCGGAGAGTTTTCCCTCCAAATCGTCATACCCTCTGTCCAGATGATAAATACGGCGTACATTTGTCGTACCTTCCGCAACCAATGCTGCCAAAACAAGCGCCGAACTGGCTCTTAGGTCAGTTGCCATGACATCGGCACCGTAAAGTTTGTCCACTCCTTTGACGGCGGCGATATTGCCTTTGAGCCAGATATCTGCACCCAAACGATTTAGTTCGCTCACATGCATAAAGCGGTTCTCAAAAAGACGCTCTTCGATGATGCTTTCTCCGTTAGCCATGACCGCAAGTGCCATAAATTGCGCCTGCATATCTGTCGGAAATCCAGGATACTCAATCGTGGTGAGATTGACCGGTTTGATCTCTTTTGGAGGATAAACAGTGATGCTCTCTTCGGTTACGTCAAATCTGCAACCCATCGCTTCGAGTTTATCTATGGAAGCTCTAATATGCCGTTCGTCAACCTTATTTAAAGTAATCACAGAGCCCGTAATTGCTCCCGCACAAAGATAAGTGCCTGCTTCAATACGGTCAGGGATGATCTCTACGGGTTGGAAAGTGAGCGGCTTTCCGTCTGTCCCGTAGATGGTAAGTTCGTTAGTGCCAATACCTTCTATCCGAACCCCTGCATCAGCAATCATTTCACACAATTGTACCACTTCGGGTTCTTTGGCGGCATTGATGATGCTTGTGACCCCTTTAGCGAGTGCGGCCGCCATCACAATATTTTCCGTACCTCCTACGGTAATTTTGTCAAAGACAATCTTGGCTCCATGCAAACCTTCGTGGGCTTCTGCACGCACATAGCCGCCCTTGATCTCTATCTTTGCGCCCATCGCCTCAAGCGCCTTGAGATGCAAATCTATGGGGCGTTGTCCGATGGCACATCCTCCGGGCAAACTTACTTCACACTCTCCAAACCGTGCAAGCAGCGGACCAAGTACCAAAATAGAAGCTCTCATTTGAGAAACAATTTCATAAACCGCCTTGGTGGATGTCATGGATCCGTTGTTGATCTTGGCTGTTGTTGTGCCTTCGTGTTCGACTTTGCCGCCGAGCATCGTCAAAAGCTTGAGCAGGGTACGGATATCTACAACATTTGGCAGATTGGTAAGGGTTACATCTTTATCACTGAGTATGGTTGCTGCAATAATGGGTAAAGCAGCATTTTTTGCGCCGCTAATTGTCACACTGCCGCTCAATTTTCTCCCGCCGTTGATCTGTAAATAATCCATTCTATACGCTTCCTTAATCAAAATTTACTGAGATTTTATCTAAAGTATGGTTAATCACAGCAGAAAGCAAAACAACGCCTCCGCTTAAATCAGAAATTCTTTTTTACATTAAAAAATAAAAAATTAATATTATTAACGATGATTTAAACAATATATTAGAAAATATCTTGTAAAATATTTTCTAATATAGAAAAGATATCAAACAAAATTTTATGCAAAGAGGGAATTATGTCTAGCAGTTTAGATAAGCTTAAAGCACTCGCCAACCGTCTGGAAGATAAATTGGTAGAAAAAGAAAAAAGCTCTGTTGTTACGGTCAAACCCGAAGATATCATTGAAGATAAGCCTGCTAGGCAAACTGCCCTGAAGATAAGCACTGAATTTGAGAATGTGCGCAAAGAGAATTTAAAACGTCTTGAATTCTTATATGAAAAACTGAAAATTTTTGAGAAATCACCTGATTTTGAAAAAATATTTATATATAAAGCTATGAACTTAAGCGGCATAGGCTTAAAAGAAGAAGATTTTGGCGAGGTGCGAGAAGGAAAATATATACAGATCATTGCCATTACCTACGAGCCGGACAAAAACGGGAAGAAAAAAGCAAAAAATATCTCTTTAGGTTATTTCGGAAAAGCAGAAACATTGGATGCTGTCTTGAAAAATGAAATTATAGAGTTTATTTTGCGTTGGCGTTATGAAAAAGCATTTCAAAACGTTGAACACTATAGATACCTTATCGATAGGCTTGAGCGCCCAAAAAGCACGCTTTTCTAGTCACTCGCTTCTAATCAAAGTTTTGATACAATCTCTTTTCAGATTAAATAAAGAGAGGAAAGTAAATGCATATCGACCTAACACCCGAAGCCATTTTAGCACAGTTGGGATACCCCCAAAACAATCATACACTTGAGCAAATCAATAAAATAATTTCAAATACAAAAAATTTTGAGCATTTCTCAAAACATCTGCTCTCTCTTCAGGATGCTCTTGCGGTAGAAAAAGGTTATATAGCGATGTCAAACTCCGAAAACTATTTAAAAATAAAGTGCGACGAGGATAGCAATGCAGATAATCTCTCTGCCTTTGCGGAATTGGTTGATCATTGGTCTAAAAAATATAAAATTTCCCTTAAAAAAGTAGAAAATAAACCGACATACTATATCCTTGGTCAACTCTAATCTATGCCTCTTAGCACGCTCAACGCTGAACAGCTTAGTGCTGCTACGGCACCTCTTGGTCACAATCTTATTATTGCAAGTGCCGGGACAGGCAAAACATCCACCATTGTAGGACGTATTGCCCATCTTTTGCATGCGGGCATAGAGCCTTCAAACATATTGCTGCTTACCTTTACCAACAAAGCTGCGGGAGAGATGATTGCCCGTCTTGAACGATTTTTTCCAAAACAGGTAGTTTCTAAAATACAGTCAGGCACTTTTCACGCCGTATGTTATAGATGGCTTAAAGAGATCTATCCCAATTTGGCTCTCAAACAACCTTCGGAACTCAAAACTCTTTTTAGAAGCCTTTATGAAAAACGTCATTTTTCACGTATGAATCTTCCTGTTGAACCATTCTCGGCTACCTATCTTTATGAAATGTACAGTTTGTACCAAAATGCCTCCCTGGAGGGATTTGATATTTGGTTTTTAGAGAAATATCCCGAACATGAAACGCTAATAGATATCTATATGGACATTACAGAAGAATTTGAAAAAGAAAAGCTGGAGTATGGATTTGCTTCTTTTAATGATCTTCTTTTGCGCATGAAAAATCATTTGCAAATATCGTCCATGCCTTTTCAGGAAGTACTGGTTGATGAATACCAAGATACCAATACCTTGCAAAGTGCATTGATAGATGCACTCAAGCCGCGCTCATTGTTCTGCGTAGGGGATTATGATCAGAGTATTTATGCGTTTAATGGTGCCAATATAGAAAATATTGCAACGTTTTCCGAACGCTATAAAAATGCAAAAATATTCACACTTAAAACCAATTATCGTTCTACTGCGCCGATACTCTCTCTTGCAAATCGCGTAATAGAACGAAATGAACGCATCTATCCCAAAAAACTTGAAGTAGGCCGCGCAGGAAAAAGTCATCCTCCAAAACTTTTAATGTTTAATGACCTGTTTGAACAGTATCAATCTATCGCACACTCCATCAAGACAACACATGTCCCAAATCATGATATCGCCGTTATTTTTAGAAACAATTCCAGTGCGGACGGAATTGAAGCTAGTTTGCGCGAAGTAGGAATCCCCTGCAGGCGCAAAGGAAGTACAAGTTTTTTTGATACCAAAGAGATAAAATTTCTGCTAGACGTACTCTCCTTGCTGGTTAATCCCAAGGACATGATGGCCTTTATCCATATATTTGAATATGCAAACAGTGTAGGCTCAGCGCTATCGAAAGAATTTTTTCAATGCTTTTTGCATTTTGGCAATGGTTATTTTATACAAGGTGTACTTTCACCTAAAAATCACAATATTCCCAAGCTCAATCCAGTTAAAAATATACAGCTGGGGCTTTTTGATGACGATCACGAGATAGGATCTGCAACACGGTTTAGCCATATGGAATTGGATAAGACTATCTATACGCATCCTTTACTCAAACACCCTAAATTAACACAGGAAAGCGTAAGATTTTTTAAAGATTTTTATACTCTGGTGTCTAGGGCGGTCTTACTTAAAAATCCTGCTGAAATTCTGCGCACCGTTATCGCTTCTGCACTCTATGAGCATATTACGGAGATACTCTCTGCACAAAGAGGACGGCTCAAATCGGGCGAAATTGACAAGGAAAAAAAGAAACAGGCTAAGGAGCGTATCATGCGCAAGGCAAATCTTCTTCTTGATTTGTCTCGCCAATATAAGGATTTGAGCCGCTTTGTAAATGCTATGGTACTTGGCGGAAATGAATTGAGTGAAGGAGAGGGTGTCAATTTGCTTACTGTGCACGCCAGTAAAGGATTAGAATTTCCTGAGGTCTATGTGGTAGATTTGGTTGACGGAAGATTTCCCAATCGAAAACTTATGGGTAGAGGCGGGAGTCTCGAAGAAGAGAGAAGGCTATTTTATGTTGCCGTAACACGAGCCAAAGACAGACTCTATCTCTCTTTGGCCAAATACGACAAACAAAAAAAAGTAGAGTATAAGCCTTCACCATTCCTCCATGAAGCAGGGTTGATAAAAGGAGAGTTTGAAGAACCGGCCACGAAACAAAAATAGATTTTTATTCCTTTACGGTTTGATAAGAATAGGGGTTCCCACCTCCACAAATTTTAATAGTTCATCCATTTCATTATTTAAGAGCGCTATGCATCCCGCCGTCCAATTCTCGTTTGGTTTGATATATTTTTTTGCCCATGTCCTATTATTGGGTTGTCCGTGTATCATGATCTGTCCACCGGGACTTCTGCCCAATTTTCTGGCATTTGCTATATCCTGCGTATTTGGATACGAGATATGAAAGGCTTTATAAAACGTGCTGTTGCATTTAAAAAAATCGAGCTTATAGAAACCTTCCGGAGTCTTTTTATCCCCTTCCATCTCTTTGGGCCCTATCGGATTACCTCCCAGGGCAACTTTATAGGTTTTGAAAACCTTTCCTTTATTTGAAAGATACAAAGTATTTTGTGATTTGATGATCATGACCAAATCCGCTTTCATGCTGTCGGATATTGGAGGCTGGACTGCATTCTCTTTCCTAAAAACGGAAAAGATAAAATCGAATATACCGGTATGACCCTCTTTGGCATTTTCGGATTTTTCAGATTCGCTTGTATTGTCTTCTTTTCTAAAAGAGGACAGAACGGATTCAAAAAAACTTTTATCTTCTGTTTTGATCATTTGAGATTTTTGAGAGTCCGATGCATTTTCTTCTTTTTTGATGAGCAGAGATGTTTCGATTTTGGATACATTGTTCTCTTGTTTGATTGCTTCAGGCATTTCCGTCTTTGATGTATTGCCATCTTTGAAAGGAGACAGCATAAAATCCATAATATTCGCCTGAAGAAAAATCAAGCCAATGAAATGAAGAAGGATATATTTTCTCATTCTTGATCGCTCACCTATATATTCATATAATTATACTATTATATATCAAAAAATTGTAAAGTATTTCATGCCTACGTCAATATATGCAACTATCATACAAAGTTCTTCTGTTTACTCTTCTCGCATATGTGATACATATGAAAATCAAGATCAGCTACCAAATCGCTTATCCCGTATACTCATCTGCTTGCTTTCCTCATCCAAATAGATATCAAACAAATCAATCTCATCCATAAGATTGCTTAATTTTTTATAGCCATAATTGACAGGCGAAAAAGAAGAGCTGTTGTTGATATATTGTCCTACGTCTGCAAGATTGGCCCAGCCATGTTCATCCATGGTTTGCTCTACGGCATTTCTAAGCAAATTAACCAGCCATGTATCTGCGCGCATCTCTTTTCCGCTTTTACGTATGGGGGTCTGAACGAGACTTGATTCGCTGCTGCTTGGATTTTTTCTCTCCGACGTCATTAATTTTTCTGTGAAAATAAACTGTGAACATGCCGCCATAAAGGGTTTAGGGGTTTTTTTCTCACCAAAACCGTAGACTTTGATTCCTTCTGCTTGTACGCGCATGACCACCGGAGTAAAATCACTGTCACTGGTTGCAAAGGCAAAGGCATCAATATCTTTCGTGTGAAGCAGGTCTATTGCATCAATAGTCATCAGGATATCGGTTGCGTTTTTATTTTTAGAGTAGTCAAATTGCTGAATAGGCTTGATAGCAAACTCCAACAGTTTTTCCTCCCAATTTTTGAGATTGTCTTTGGTCCAGTTGCCATACGCCTGACGTATATTCACAACACCGTATTTGCTCAATTCACTGATAATACCCTCAATTGCTTTATGGGAAATATTGTCGCAATCGATAAACAAAGCGATATGATCTTCTTTTTTACTCATAATTTTTCTTTTTGTGATAATGGAGATGTGAAACTTTACGCTTTTTCAAGTGTAAAGTAACCAAGATAATTTTTGATCGATTTGCCTGATTTCACCCAGTTTTCTATCCCGCCTTGAAGGCTCACTACGTTTTCAAACCCCAAGTCTTTGAGTGTTTTTGCAGCCAACAATCCCCGTGCACCCTTAAGGCAATAACAAACAATAAGACGGTCACTAACGTTGATCAAAGTATCATCTACCGCAAATTCCAATTTTCCTCTTGGAATGGTAAAAATCTTTTTGGCAGGTATGATTCCTGTGGAGAATTCATCTGCTTCTCTTACATCAATCAAGACCATATCTTCAAGGTCCAATGCATCCACCCCAATCTCCTTAATCTCTTCTTTGGCTTTTTCCAAAGATGCCTTAAGACGACCCTTTAGCAGATCTATATTGCATCGTTCATAATATTTTTTCATCTGCTCGTTATAATCCACCACAACCCCTTTTTCAATTTAGTATAGCACCAATTCTAGCAAAAGTAAAGAAAACTATCAGTCCTCAAAGAGGTCGATAGTAACTCATAGTGCTTCTGCCAAACTTTTTATGTTTGAAAAAATTTAACGCACCTATGGAGTGAGGCATTTCAAAGTTCGTCATATGCTCCACAATGACCATCTCGCATACTTCAGGTTCTATACTTGCCATGAGTGCCATGGTCTTATCGTAAATCTCATCCATTCCCTCGCGCGTAGAAAAAGGAGGATCAAAATAAAAGTAGGTTTTTTCATGGCTTCTTTTTACCAGCTCATAAACAACCGAAAATTTTTCAAAACTGTCACCATAGAAGAGGTGGCAATGGCTTGAATCAAGTTTTTTGACATTGGACTCCAATACATGAAAGGCCGCTTTATTATATTCTATAAAATAGCACTCTCCTGCGCCCCGGCTTAGCGCTTCCAATCCGACAGAACCGCTTCCGGCAAAAACTTCTACAAAGTTTTTATCCATAATATCAAACTGCAAGGTATTAAACAGCGATTCCCTCAGTATTGCTTTTGAGCTTCGGGTTGTACTGATATCGGGTATCTCTATTTTATGCCCTTTGAATTTTCCGGCATTGATAGTCGTTGTAAATAATTTAATTTTTTCATTTTTTCTCATGATCATATTTTAGCCTAACATCGGTAAAAAGAAAGTACTGCTCTAGAACGAAACAATCGTTTGAAGCGTATTGATAAGCTTGCTTTGCTCTTTGATGTCTGCTCGTTCTTTTCCCGGTTCAGTGCTCGTAATGATCGTGCGACCCGTGATAAGTTTGGTGCCGTCATTTTTTCGCATCCCCCAATAGGTGTGCATTATCACAGGTTCACCCTTATATTCTCCAAGATAAAGCACTATATGTCCCGGAACATAAAGTAAAGATCTGAAGGGCTCGGCTTTGCTGATAATCTTCTTTTTTTTGTCAGATTTGTGCAAACCGGCGATTGAAATTTTTTGGCCTTCTTTTGCTTGCTTGCCGGAGTTGCGCTCCAGAAAAATACCGAATGCGCCCAAAAAATCCCTCGTAGTAGCAGAACAGTCACGGCACTCATAACCTCCGCCCCAGCCATAAGGCTCTCCATAGAACTCTTTGGCGAGCATTGCTACATTTTGAGGTGTAAAAGCAAGAGGTTTTTTAGCCATAGTGTGAGGGTCTTGCGCACTTACTTTTTTAATATGGGCTCTGCCTTTGGTGTCCCTTGAAGCAACCAAATAGTGTTTTTTATCTTTTGCGATAGGGAAAAGAGAGCCGAGCTTTACTATGGTTTCTTGATTGTTGTTGCGATAAAGCCTGAGGTTGTCTTTGATTACCATCGCATAGTTTCCGTTTTTAAATGTTTCGATAAACGTTTTATCAACCAAGGCGAGATCATTCACTTTCACCCAGCCAAACGTATATGCACCGCGCACAAAGGCCCATTTTTTATCTTTTGAAAAATGAGAAATATAAAGAGGAACATTGATGTGATAGGTAGAATTCTGATTGTAATCAAACGGAAAACCTTCTCCTGTTTTTCTGGGATCACGATAGAATGATTCTGCGGTGGGCAATGCTTTCACATCGGTATGGCGTATGGTAATTGCTTTATATTTTTTACTATCTGCTTCTGCCATATTGGCGTTATTGAGCCATTGGCTGTATATCGTTGGAGGTATTATTTTTCCATTTTCCCTGAAAATAGGTTTTTTAACAACAAAACGCTCTTCCCATCCAAAATCATCTGCGGGTATATCAAGCTTGCTTAGCTCCCAAGGATAAAAATACCTTTTATTGAACTCTTTATCAAGTGCTCGCTGCTTGTATGTGGAAAATGGCTTTATCTGATTTGCATAGTAAGCAGGGTCTTGGGGAATGGATTTCATATCGGCCACTTTATTTTGAGGCATCAGATCTATTTTGCTTTTGGCTCTGTGGCTTTGCTTAAGAATATATTCTGCATGCAAAATACTCATACTCAACAAAACCATTCCCAGTACTTTCATCATCATATTTTGCCTTTTCTATTTTATAAAAAAGATGAACTCTCTTTTATCTTATTATATCATACGAAAAGGGTTCTAGATTGCAAAAATTAAGCCAAAAGACTCACTCCCAATCCACTCTCCTCGCTGAGTGCAATCTGACTTTCTTCAAACCGCACAGAAGTCCGAACCGGATTGTGTGAAAGCAGACTAACTGCATCAAGATCTATCATCGTAATGATATGTGCTTTGGCTGAAGCGACATGTGCACCGGCCGCTACAGAAAAAGGACCTTCCAGCATGCAGCCCAACATACACTTGACCCCAAAGCCGTTCGCAATATCTGCAAGCCTAAGCGCCTGGGTGATACCTGCTGTTTTAGCCAATTTGATATTGATATAGTCTACAGCGTGCTGCTCAAGCAGGATAACGGCATCTTTGATTGAGAAAACCGATTCATCTGCGAGCAGGGGGGTTTGTACTCTCTCTTTAATGTATCTGAGTCCCGCAAGATCATCTGCCTTTACAGGCTGCTCGATAAGCTCAGGCACGATACCTGCCTTTTCGAGGCTTTGGAGTACTTCAACACTTTGTGTGGCACTCCATCCTTGGTTGGCATCCAGACGCAAGACTGCTTTTTTACCTACAGCATCCCAGATTGCCCTGATTCGCTGGATATCCTTTTGCGGATTGTCGCCGACCTTAACTTTAAGTACTTCATAGCCTCTTGCAAGCGCATCAAGACTGTCACGCACCATCTTATCTGTTTCATTCATGCTGATTGTAATATCGGTTTTAAAAACTTTTTGTGTTCCGCCAAGCATACGATAAAGAGGAAGCTTCAGAATTTTGGCTCTAAGATCATAAAGAGCGATTTCAATGGCAGATTTTGCTGTAGTATTTTTCACTATTGAATGGTGTATTTTTTGTAAAATAGTATCAAACTCTTCCATGTCAAGTCCAAGAAGTGAAGGTTTGATGTACTCAATAGCTGCAATCATTGAGCCAATCGTTTCGCCTGTGATTGCAGGAGCGGGAGCTCCTTCGCCATAGCCTATACTGCCGTCATCGCACTCGACAACAACAACAAGATCTTCCAGCTGATCAACTCTTCTAAGGGCTGTTTTGAAAGGGGTCTTGAGCGGCGCCCTAAAAATGATTGTTCTAATCTCTTTGATTTTCATTATTGCTTATCCCGGAAGGAAGATGGTCTCTTTTTGTATTTTGCCATTTTCCCTCTTATAAAGCCCAGCTTTAAATTTATCTTCGGTTAAAAGGATTGGTTGCCTGATTTTCCTCATTGTCGTTTCTATTGCGATACGTTTCTTTTACTCTTGGTTCTGCTTTTTGTGTTTGTACTCTGTGCTGATAAGCATTTCTTTCTCTGTATTTATTTTCGTTATTTACACCAAAATTACGGCGTTGTTCTTGATTGGCAAATGTTTTTTGTGTAATTTTACGCTCTTTTTCACGTTTAACAGTAACGTTGCGGTAGCTGTCACGGTTTTGGAGCGTGCTTTTAGTGTCTTGTATCCGATAATTGCGTGTTCCTTCTATATTTCGGCGTTCTCTTTCTGTATTAATGTAGCGGTATCTGTTCTGATCTTGGTAAGTGCGACCCAGTGTGCTTCGAGTTTGATACTCAGGTCTCTTGTCTATGGTGCGTACATTTCTGTGATGGTGCTGATAAAATTTCCCGCCGCGCAATTTTCGCCCACGATAATAGTAGTACCCGTCACGGTAGTACCCGCCATAATAATATCTGCCTCCGTAAATGTAATATGGTCTGTCGGTATAGTAGGGATAACTATACACTGCCAATACAGAAGAACGGTAGGGATCATTGTAATAACCATAATCATTGTAACCATAACCATTGGGATAACCATAATCATCCGTTGCACAACCACCCAAAAAAGCTGCTGATGAAAATGCTCCGGCCAACGCAATGTACTTAAAATATTTTTTCATTCTAATTTCCTTTATAAATAATTGGTATTCTATCCAAATACAGTGTGAAAATCGTGAAATAGTAAAAAAATTAAGCACTAATCATTTGCAATACTTTGCCCACCATCAATCCGCCAAATGTTCCTATAATATACCCCATCATTGCCATAAGTACCCCGATAGGAATCAAAGCTCCGGAGTATGCTGATGCCAAGATGGGCGCCGAAGCCACTCCGCCGATATTTGCCAGCGAAGCTACCCCGATAACAAAAAGATCAAGCCTGAAGAGTTTGGCAAAAATAACCATCAATGCCCCGTGCACCGCAATCACCATAAATCCCGCAAAGATATACAGGGGCGCCTCGGTGAGTTCTGAAAAATTTGCACGAGAAGCCACAAGCGCCACGATGAGATACAGCATCATATTTCCAAGCTCCATTGAGCCTGCGAGTTTCGCCAAGGATGTCATGGCAAATAAGATGCCAAAAACTGTTGCAAAAATTACAATCCATCCCGAAGTACTCAAAAATGATGTTTCAGGCAAAAAAGATGCCCCGTACTGACTGAAGGCACAAACCAATAGACTTGAAGATAAAAGTATAAAAAGAGATGCGAAATCAATCTTTTCGTTGGATTTGCTTTGTGCCAATTTCTCGCTCACGCTATCAATGATAGAAGTATCTGCTTTGCTCCATGCATTGAAATATTTTGCAAGCGGGACCAGAGCTAAAAGTATCATCACCCATATCGCATAAACAATAGAATCGATAAGAAGAACATAACCCATTTTGCTATCAGGAACATTCAGCGCTCCCTGTATGGCAACCATATTGCCTGTGCCGCCCATCCATGAACCGCTAAGCGCAGCAAATGTTTTCCATGCATCAGCTTCAAAATATGTATGAAAAAGAGCGAAAGTAAAGATAAAGCCCAACGCGATACTCAAAGAAGCAAGAAAAAAGGCAGCCAGCATCTTTTTGCCAAGCGTAAATATTTGGCGGATATCGGCACCCAACAGCATCAAAAAGATCATTGCCGGCAGAAGATTGGTTTTCATGGTAACATAAACAGTGTTGATACTTTCTGTTTTTTGCCATACGCCGAAAGTAGAAAAAAGCATGACCGCAAAATAGAGAACAACAATACCGGGAAGATACTTGAAAATCTTGGCTTGTATTCGCTGCTCCAAAAAAACGATAGATGCTGCCGTCATTGCCAAAACAGCCAAATACATAAACCCTGACTCTATCATTTGACGCCTTTTATATTATGTAATATATCTGTAGATTTATTGGATATTATACCGTATGTAGCATATTAGCCATGTGCAATTTATATGTTTTGCGTCTAGTGAAACCATGGATACACAAGAACGCTTGATTTGATTTCTCGATAAAATTGCAATTTTGATATACTTGCAAAAAAATAAAGGTTTTTTGTGCAAAGCAGTTACGATCTATTCTGTGCGCTTAAAAAAATGGGATATCTTCATGCGGCAAGGGATCCTCTTTGGTGGCCGCATAGCGGTACGGAAGAGGTTATCATTGGTGCGATACTTACACAACAGACAAAGTGGGAAAAGGTAGAGATGTCTCTTGCGCAGCTCAAAGAGCAGGGGCTTTGTTCGATCGAAGCACTAAGCGCCGGGGATATTAAACAAATCAC
Source organism: Sulfurovum sp. UBA12169 (assembly GCA_002742845.1). Classification (NCBI taxonomy): domain Bacteria; kingdom Pseudomonadati; phylum Campylobacterota; class Epsilonproteobacteria; order Campylobacterales; family Sulfurovaceae; genus Sulfurovum; species Sulfurovum sp. UBA12169. The sequence continues at coordinate 281,193 of DLUH01000001.1, forward strand.
CTCGCTTATTAAACCTAGCGGTTTTTATAATACCAAAGCAACAAGACTTCAACAGCTTTGCAGAAATATTTTAGAAAATTTCGGTACTTTTGAAGTATTCAAGGAGGAGGTAAGCCGGGAGTGGCTGCTTTCACAAAAAGGCATAGGGATGGAGAGCGCGGACTCTATCCTTTGTTATGCATGCAAACGTGAGGTTTTTGTCGTTGACAGCTATACGCAAAGACTGCTCGATGCGCTGGGATACACGTTTGATGACTATACGCAGCTGCAAGAATGGATGCAAGAGGGGATCGAAACACATTTTGATAAAATAGCCCGGCTTTATCCTTCGCCTGTCTCCGCACATGTCATCTTTGCACGCTTTCACGGAAAGATTGTAGAGTTTGCCAAAGAGCATATTCGGGGCAAAAATGTAGCCGTAGGCACACTCGCAGCCCATATGGACACAAAGGAATAATTTTTATGGCAAATATCGTTATCACCGGATGCAGCAGCGGCATAGGGCTTGAAACAGCTTTGTACCTTAGGGAGCGGTTCTTTAAAGTCTATCCCACGGCAAGAAACCCTCAAGATGTAGAAAAACTCAAAGCGCTCGGATTTGAAGAGGCGATGCAGCTTGACGTCACAAACCCTGAACAGATCAGCGCCGTGATCGCTGCGGTACTTGAAAAAGAAGGTACGATAGACGCATGGTTTAACAATGCAGGTTTCGGACAGCCCGGTGCACTTGAAGATATCGAAACGAATGTGCTTAAAGCCCAGTTTGAAACTAACGTGTTTGGCCTGCACGAATGCACCAGACAGCTTATCCCCGTTATGCGAAAACAAGGATACGGCAAGATCATTCAGCACAGTTCCGTACTGGGGCTTATCTCGCTTTTTGGCAGGGGAGCTTACAACGCAAGCAAATACGCTATCGAAGGGCTCACGGATACTCTTCGTTTGGAACTCAAAGACACAAACATCTACCCGGTACTGCTCAACACCGGCTCCATTACCAGCCGATTTCGCACCAATGCGGTCAAAAAATTACAAGAAAACGTAGATACCGAACACTCCGTATTTGCCGAACGATACAAGCAAAGCCTTGAAGGCACCCAAAAAAGAGTACCGTTTAGCGAAACAGCCGGATCGGTAGCCATCGTGGTACACCGCATCATGCTTTCCAAAAAACCAAAGCCCAGATACTATATCACCAAAGCTACGTATCTTTTGGGCTATCTCAAAAGAATGCTCAGCACTTCGCTGCTTGATAAGATACTCATAAGGCTGTAGAGTTCTAAACTACAGGCTAAATTTAGCAATGATGGGGTTGTGGTCGGATATCTTTTTGCTATCTATGGCCTCAGAGAAGGTGAGATTTAGCTCTCTGTAAAATATATAATCTATCGAATTCGAGAAAACCTTTTTTATATTTGACTCATCGTCAAACGTTACCATCTGCAGCGATAGTTTTTTTGCAAACTCGGCTAGATACTCCACCCTTTGCCTGTTCCATGTATTGAAATCTCCCGCTACGATCATTGCGCCGCGGTGGTTTTGGATGGTATCGAAGATATAGTCAAGCTCACATTTGAAATCTTTATTGTGCACGAAATTGATAGCATGGAGATTGACCACGAGAAGCCTTCTCTCATCAGGGAGTATATGGTGGGTGATCAGCGACACTTTATGCGTCGCATACCTAAGCTCGCGCTTTTTGCTAAGAAGGCAGACATCTTCATGGCAGGAGGACCTAAACGCGCTTAGCACGCCGTAAATATGCTTTCCTGTCTGGATATTTGGAGAAAGAATGTATGAGTAGTCATGAAGTTCCATTTCCAAAGAGAGATTTTTTTTGACTTCCTGAAAAAGCAGCAGATCAAAGTCATGCTCCCTTATAAGTTTGTCTATAAACTCTTTGTAAAGGCTCTTTTGCGTCAGCTTGGCCACATTCCAGCAAAGCACGCTAAACTCACCCCTCAATTTTAGCTCTTGGTGTTTTAGGATTTTATCAAAACGCTTTGGTTTAAACATCTCTTTCCTTAAAGTTGCGGCGCAAAAATGCGCAGAAGGTTTTCAAACACTCTTCTTGCATCGCTTGCCTTTTTTGTCCCCTCAGAGGAGTTGTTTATAAGCATTTGGGTCCATGAGAGCATCTGTGCGATGATCTTGTCCGAATAGACAAATGCCGCCACCTCATAGTTCAAAAAAAGGCTTCTGTTGTCAAAATTGACGCTTCCCAACATCGCACTACGCTCATCAAAAATAATTGCTTTTGCATGAAGCATGGCTTTTTCGTAGAGATAGATCTTCGCCCCGGCTTCCTCAAGTTCTCTCATATAAGAGCATCGCACAAGATTGATGATGGCATGGTCTGCTTCTTTTGGGGTAACAAGAGTGACATTCACCCCTCTGTGGCTTGCGATGATAAGGGCCTCCACAAGCGAGTCATTGGGTATAAAGTAGGGTGTGATGATAGAGATCTTCTCTTGTGCGCCGTATATGGCGCTAAGGAGTGTTTCATAAAGCGTATCTCTTTGCATATCGGGGCCAGAAGGTATGATTTGCGCATAGATGTCCGCTTTTTTGACTTCTTTTGGAGGATTGAACGCAAGTTTTTTATCCGAGGCATAGCGCCAGTCTGAAGCGAATATCTCAAAAAAGCTCTCGACCGATTCTCCCTCTATCAAAAACATGATATCTTCCCATTCGCTTTTTCTTTTGGGGATGGCAAAGTACTCCCGGGAGATGTTTGAGCCTCCGCTTAGCGCGATTTGGTCATCGAAAATATATATTTTTCTATGATTTCTCAGGTTGATATAGTTTCTAAAAGGCATTTCAAATATCGGCATGAAAAATTCCACTTCCGCACCGGCATCTCTCAATTTTTTAAGCCTATATTGCAGCAGGTAAAGGGGTGCCGAACCCAAAGAGTCGATCAGAAGCTTGACTTGCACACCCGCTTTGGCTTTTTTTGTCAGTATGCCTATAATGCTTTTGCCGATCGTATCGTACTTAAGGATATAGATGCTGATATGGATCGATGTTTTGGCATTCTCTATGGCATGCATGAGGGCGGTGTATGCTTCTGACGCATCAAAGAAGAGCTCCATGCGGGCATTTAAAGCGGCATCATACAAAGGGCCGTTCCCCAACGGGTTACCGGCGGCATCCGGAGTGAGTTTTGATTTTTTTGCGCTATTTGGCAGAACGGACTCTTTTTTGTATCGGTTTTTGCGTTTTCGTATGCCTATGATAAGGTACAAAGGAAAAGCAACATAGGGCAAAATAAATATGAACATCAGCCATGCTGCGATGGCGCTTGAAGAACGTCTTTGATAAAACAGATGAAGCAGTACGCCAACTGCCACCACCCCGCTGAGAGCCAAAAGGCCGTGGTATAACACTATTTCCGGATGCTGCGTGAGATATGCTATGGGGTTCATGCTAATATTATATCGTTAAAAAAGTTTTTTGAAAAAGGCTTTTAGAAAATTTAACAATAAGGCGATGGTGTTGTGGAGTGTTTCATTATGAGTTTGAATTTATCCATCCGTTTAGCGACGGGAACGGCCGTATCGGGCGACTTTGGCAAAGTGTGATTTTATATAGCTGGAAAAAAGCTTTTGTGGCAATTCCGACAGAAAGCATTGTCAGAGATTATCAAGAGAAGTATTATGAGGTACTGGAGCTTTCAGGAAATATGGGAGAAAGTACGCCGTTTGTGGAGTTTATGCTGGAAGTTATCTTAAAAAGTATTGAGAGTTCGGTGAAAAGTTCGGTAAATACGGAAGATAAAATAATGGAACTGATAAAACAAGATCCGAAAATTACCATCGCCAAAATAGCCGAGACATTGAGCATCTCAACAAGAGCAGTAGAAAAACAGCTTGCTAAACTCAAAAATGAAAACAAACTTCAAAGATTTGGAAGCGCCAGAAAAGGCGAGTGGAGAGTCATAGACGCCAGATAGCTACGCAGCATCGCCGCTTTGCATCTTCGCACCGCAATGGCGGCAGAATTCGCCCTTGCGCAAGGTCGGCTGACGGCACGCAGCACAGGGTGTTGTATGATGAAAACCGCACACAAAGCAGTACTCGCCGTCGATCACACATCCGCACTCAGAGCATTTTCCCATTTTAAGATTGAGCAGTTCTTGCTTGCGTTTTTTGGCTCCGGTAGTATCGTTTTTTTGGATGCGATAGATAATGACCCCAAACAGCACAACGAAAAAGAGTATTGCCAGCACGTTTAAGACGATGACCATATTGTGCTGCATAAAAAAAGCGATGATCTTTTGAAAAAAGAGCTCCGGGATAATGTCATAGATGAACAGTACGAGATAAAAAAGCCCGTAGACCGCTGCCACATTGGCTACATGCAGCGTCAAATGAGAAAGGATGTAATATTCGCGGCGCAACATAAATTTATACGCGAGATAAAAAAGCAGCCACACGGGGATCAAAAAGGCAAAAGCCTGCATCGTTCGTTTAAAGGAAAAATAGCGCACTTTGTTTTCATAAGCTTCCTTCAGCTCTTCTTTGTGCGCCTTATAATAGTCTATAAAGGCTGTGTAGGCAGGATATCGGTTCAAATCGCTGAGTTTCAAAACAGATGCTTCGTATTTCTGCTCACTGTTTTGGAGCTTTTCTAGCTCCTCTTTGATTTTGGCAACATCGGTAGAAAAAATTGATTTTGCCTTTTCCTGCTTCGCTACTTTTTCCAAAAGCAAATCACCGTACGAATCCTTGAGCGATTGTATTTTGTATTGTGTGTCTTGAAGTTTTTTTTGAACTTCGCTTAATGTTTTTTGATCGGCACTAAACGCCGTATCGTTTGATACGGCACGGTATAGCACACCAAGCTTTTTGCATACCGCATCTTCGCCGAAAGCATCCTCTCCGTCATCCCCTTGCATAGAGATTTCTTGCCGATAGGCAAATCGTGAAAAATCCCTGACGTTAAAATCCTCTTTTTTGTTCATAAGCGCTTTGCAAGCGGTTCCGTAAGCTTTTGCAGGGGATTTTTCCTGCTTAAGCTGCCATTCCAACCCCCATCCTATCACAATAAAGATAGTAAATAAAAATATCGCCAACAGCATTTTTGAAGTTCTGGAAAGCTCTTTTTGATTAACACGGAAAAGAGATTTATTGTATTCTGAAAGATAGTATTTGATCCTTTGTATCATGCAAAGCCTTTTATCTATGATCTAGCAGTATATTTTAACACAATTCAAAATATTTTAAAGATGATGCAATTGCATCATTGTTGAACACTCAATCATTTTCGCTATAATTGCCCCATAATTTTATTATCAAAAAAAAGAGAGAGCATGGATAAAATCAAAATCGGCGTAGTAACGACAAGCGACAGGGCAAGTCAGGGTATCTATGAAGATGCCTCGGGTGTAGCGATCATGGAGACAATGAAAGCCTATCTTTTAAACGAGTGCGAATATATCTATAGATGCATACCCGATGAACAAAACCTTATCGAAACTACGCTGATCGAACTTTCATGTGACGAAAAATGCGACCTTATCGTTACCACCGGCGGAACGGGGCCTGCCAAACGCGATGTAACCACGGAAGCAACCGAAAATGTCTGCCAAAAACTGCTGCCTGGTTTTGGAGAGCAGATGAGAGCAGTCAGTTTGCAGTATGTTCCCACAGCCATTCTCTCCCGCCAAACAGCCGGAATATGCAATAACTCACTCATTATCAATCTTCCGGGAAAACCAAAATCTATCAGGGAGTGCCTTGATGCGGTTTTTCCTGCGGTGCCTTATTGTATCGACCTTATCGGAGGAGCTTACATGCAGGCAAATGAAGAGATCATAAAAATTTTTAGGCCTTCAGGAAAATAATATGAATATTAGTTTTATAGAATCAAAAATGAATGAGATTATTGCGGAACTGGAGAAAGAGGTGATGCAAATACTAAGCAATGAAAAACTTGACAAAAAGCAGACAAATCTCAGAATGAAGCCGCTTACCTCGACCAAAAAAATACTCAATAACGCTCTTGAGAGCATAAAGATGGTAGAAAAACTTGGAAGAGAGGAGATCGAAAAACAATGAAAGGTCTTTTCTTTTTCCTGCTGATCCCCGTCTTAATATTTGCCCAAAACAAATCAGCTTCCCCCGACGACACAACAGGGTATCTCTTTTTTGCAGGATTTATCGGGGTGGTTGGACTCTTTTTTTGGAGTGTCTACAAAGCAACAAAAACACAAAAAATTATCTATACGCTAGCCATGCTCCCTTTTCTTTTGGGCATCATAGGCATGTTCTTTCTCTAAAAAATAAATTATTCGCGGGTACTCGTCATGCCTGCGCCAAGCCAATCTTGCATACCTCCGCGATACCATTTGATATTTTCATGAGGATAATCAATCTCCAAAAGTGCATTGATCATCCATGAGGATTGGGCGCACCAAGGACCGTTGCAAAAAACAGCTATCACCTTGGCATGTGTAAAATCATACTCATTTTTCTTTAGCATCTTGACGCCAAGCCTGTCCAGCATCTCCTCAAACTCTTCTTTGAAAATATCCTGATCCTTAAAATAAGGGTATGGCATGTTGACCGCACCGGGTATAGTTCTATACTCATACCATTCATCATTGCGCGCATCAATTAAAAGCATCTTGTCATTTTGCTGCATTTCTTTGATAAATGCAAGCACTTCAAGCTCCCCGTATGTTTCGATGTCCTCATCGAGCCTTATGGGTGTAAGTTTGCCGGTAGTATGCACATAGGTAGATTTGCAAGCTTGCGGAACGTTAGGGTTTGCATAATTTCCCGTCCATACCATTTCATTGGTGATAGGTACTTTCAGGCACTCTTTTGGGATATTTCGTTTTACAACAACGGTTTTGCCCGGAGTGGCGGCATTTGGTATTTTTACAGATATGCCATCATATTCAAAACCGACCCTGGCTTGCAAAGACACAAAAGCAACTACGCTTAGGAGCAGCAATTTTTTTATCTTCATGTTGTATCCTTTCTGCTTACATAAGATAATCATATCATAATTTATAAAAAATAGTATTTTAAATTTTATACCGTCCAATATCAAAATATTAAGTAGGCTTTTTATGGCAGTTTAAAAATCTTATGGTATTTTAATTGGGACATACATGCGAAAAAAGGAGTCATATGCAACGAATTGTTATCAAAGTAGGCAGTGCCGTATTGACACAGGATAACCAAATCGCAAAAGAAAGAATGCTCAATCTGGTTTCACTGATTGCAAAACTTAAAATAAAATATGACGTGATTCTGGTAACCTCCGGGGCAGTGGCAGCCGGATATTCTGCACTTAAATTAGATAAAAAAAAGCAAATTGGCAAAAAAGCATTAGCAGCAACCGGACAGCCCATTTTGATGGCGTCTTACAAAAAGAAGTTTGATATATTTGACATCGATATTGCACAAATTCTTTTAACAGAAGATGATTTTGATTCAAGAAGAAGAACCATAATGTTTCAAGAAATTATTGATGCGCTATTGGCAAACAATATTTTACCGATCATCAATGAAAACGATATCACTTCAACACCCGAACAGCTTTTTGGAGACAATGATCAGCTCTCGGCCAATGTTGCTCACGCTGTGGATGCAAATTTACTGGTCATACTAAGCGATATTGATGGATATTATGATAAAAATCCAAAAGAAAACAATGATGCAAAAATCTATCCATTGGTTCAAAAACTTCCTGAAAATGCACTTTTAGATGAAGTAACACCCAATAATGAGTTTGCAACAGGCGGGATTGTCACCAAGCTTAAAGCTGCCCACTACATGATGAGGCACCATAGACAAATGTTTCTATGCAGCGGCTTTGATTTATCTGCAGCAGAATCCTACCTATTAAACCACAAGCAAACGCTGGGAACACTTTTTACCGCGAGCGAGAAAAAATAATCAGGCAAACAGATTAGGCTATTTGGCCGATTCGCCGGCCAAAGCACCGCTTGAAAAAGACCACTGGAGATTATAGCCCCCGCACGGGCCGTCAAGATTTACGATCTCTCCGCAAAAATAAAGACCATTAAGTTTTTTGCTTTGCATAGTATAGGGGTCTATCTCCTTGAGACTGATACCTCCTCGAGTAATCATCGCCATTTTAAAACCGTCGTGTCCACTGACAGTGAGGGGAGTCCAGGCCATAAGCTTGATGAGCTTATCCCTGACCGCACCGGTCTGTTTTCCAAAGGTGAGAGAGGGATCAGCCTCTGCTATTTTGCATAGCTCTAAAGCAACAGACTCCGGAAGCAGGGTTTGAATCACTTGTAAAGCAGTATGGTGGGGATCATTGGCTATCCTGGTTTTAAAATGCAACAGCAATTGCTCTTCATTCATACCCTTGGTAAGATTCATCAGCAAGGGCACTTCTTGAAACTTACTTAATAGCGGAGTAATCTCTCGAGAAAAATCTAACACCACAGGACCGCGAATGCCATCTTTTGTAAAGATCAGATCACCTTTGGCTCGCAGATGGGTATATTTTTTAATATTAACAAACATTTCTACCTTGGGAACAGTGTCTGCTCTGCAATTTTTCACCCATGTCTCTTTTGTTTTAAGCGGCATCATGGCAGGATAAAGCTCTGTGATGCTGTGTCCTGCAGACTTGGCTATCTCAAAGCCGTCACCTTCGCTCCCCAGCATCGGATACCCTTTACCGCCGGTTGCGAGTACCACATTTTTTGCATAGAAAGTATCTCTTTGTGTAGTCACTCCGGTCACTTTGGCGCCATCATGCTCCAAGATCTCTACTTTTTGAGAGCAAAGTATCTCCACGCCAGATTGCACCATCTCTTTTTGTAGTGCATCGATAATGGTAGACGAGCTATGTGTCACAGGAAAAACCCTATATCCATCAGGAGCATGACTCTCTACACCAAGCTGCCGAAAAAATGTTACCAATGCTTTATGGTCAAATGCTTCCAAAGCAGGGGACATAAAGCGTCCGTCCCGTCCAAAATGCGCCATAAACGTTTCTTTATCAAGTGTATTTGTCAGATTGCAGCGACCTCCGCCTGTGGCTTTGAGCTTAGTGGCGATCTGGGAAAGTTTTTCTAAAAGCAGGACATGTTTGCCCTTGCGAGATGCAACGATCGCAGCCATCATGCCTGCTGCACCAGATCCTACGATGATGAGATCATACTGTGCCATTTTGATTCCTTAACCATATTTCCTTAACATCATAACTAAAATTTGCCAAGAGTAAAAATTCACATACCGTTTACATTCATTGGATATAATGATCTCAGCCTTCTTTAGAAAAAGAAGGTATTTCAATATTGCAAGGAGAAAAAAATGAAAAAATTAATGATGCTAGCAGCACTGGCTTGTGCAGCATATGCAACTGATTTTTCTCAAATGAGCACTGAGCAGCTTATGAAGATGCGCGGGAACGTACCGCTAGCAGAAAGATCTGCCTTCCAGCAAGAGATGCAAAAACGCATGCAAAATATGTCGCCCCAAGAAAGACAAGCGTATATGCAGTCAAATAACGGCATGATGCGAGGCGGTGGCATGGCTCAAAACCGCGGAATGAATCAACCGCAATTTGCAGAGTATGATCTTAACAATGACGGCAAGATTACACCAAAAGAGTTTGAGGAAGGACGCACTAAGCGAATGACCAACCTTGCCGAAGAGGGCAAGATGCTAAGAAATGCGGGCAATGCTCCGGCGTTTGAGGATATCGATACCAACAAAGACGGTACCATTACGCCCAATGAACTTGAAGCACACCAAACGCAGCAAATGCAAAACCCGAACAAAGGCGGCGGCAATAATACTTATTGATTGCCTTGCAGTCTCGCTTGCTTATACTCCCCGCATACAAATGGGGGGGGTATATTTTAAATCATTTTGATACTAAAATTTCATAAAAATTCACACTCGCTTCACAATTAAAGAGTATCATACTTTTACCTTCCTAGCAAAAGACATTCAATATTTATAATATTTTAAGTCCTCCCTCCCTCCCTCCCAAAGCTAGGAAGGGAATATCAAAAAATTTCAAATTATCCAATACCTTTATTGCCGGCAAATCATATATATTTTTAACTGCTGCCAAAATATCCAACCAATCTTAAGCAAAAAAAAATATAATGTATATATGTAGAATTTGAAAGGAAATGAAAATGAAATTTAAAACGCTATTAATTCCGGTGCTTTTTTCGGCCTCTGTTTTTGCGAGTGAGCAAAATGCAACAGCTCCAATAACTGTAAAGCAAGAGGGTATTGAATACATCAAAATGCTCGGCGGCGTACTCAAAACTCAGTTGCAAACACATATGGAAGCTGATCCTTCAGGAATGAGCGCTCTAGGTTTTTGCACAGCAAAGGCAACAGAGATTACTGAAGAGGTCAACAAAAAACTACCAAATTATGCGACTGTAAGACGCGCTTCACTTAAAAGCAGAAATGAAAAAAATGCGCCTGATGCCATCGATATAAAAGTGATTCAAGCATATGAGAAAGAAATTGCAGACAAAACTTTTACCCCGACAGACGATATCAAAATAATTCAAGATGGCGACACTACAAGAATTTATAAGCCGCTCATTACTGAAGCAGCTTGCCTAAAATGCCATGGAAAGGATTTAAGCAATGAAATCACAAAATCTCTTTCAATCAATTACCCAAAAGATCAGGCTATCAATTTTACAGAGGGATCACTTAGGGGCATTATCGTATCCGAAATCAAAAAACACTAAAAATATGTATCTTTGAATCTTTAAAACCAAATAACAAATCGGATTTTACCTGATTTGTTATTTTTTGGCTATCATTAAAAAAACTGAAAATTTACAATGCGGTTTTTCAATGATGCTTGCCGTCTCAAAAAATATCTCTCTAAAACCTACCTTCAGCGCCATTTCTCTAAGCATCTCTCTATCGAACCCATAATGAAACACTCCTGTATTGCTACTATGAAAACTGCCATCCTCTTTATCCAAATCGGCAAGAGCGATAAATCCATCATGATGCAACGCCTGATAGAAACCAAAGAGCAGGGTATCAATATTTTCAATGTGATGCATTGTCATAGAAGAGACAATACCATCAAATTTTCTTTCAGGATATATTTCATGCAAATCCTCTTCAAGCACTTCTGTAGCACAAGCAAATTCAGTACGCTTTTCTTTAAATTTTTTCAACATAGAAGGGGAATTATCCAGGGCAACTATCTTAGCAACATAAGGTGCGATAAAATAACTCAAAAGTCCGGTACCTGCACCAAAATCCATAATTTCCATATTTTTAGAAAGATTTATATTTTTTACTATAAGTTCAGCAATACTTTTTGCATTTTGAACACGACTGCTATTCATATCCCATGACTTTGATTTGGATTCAAAATAGTCTATTTTGTTTTCCATAAAATATTCCTTTATATTTATTAATATACTTCTTCGTATTGTTTCTGATATTTTTTAGTATATCTTAAAAAAGAGTGGTTTGTTTTTCTATTTTTATTGAATCCCAAAAATAATCCACATGTTTTTCAAATAATGAAACAATCGACGAGGTCGATTTTTTGTCTAATTTTAGCAAAGAAACTTGCATTTGATAGAAAAAAAGCGGTGAAAAAAATTCATTTGCAAGCAAAAGAGGATCCGAGGACCTGATCATTTCATTTTGCATCATCATAAAAAAAAGTCCTGAAAGTTTTTTGACGTTTTCCTGGTAAAAATATTCATTATAGATTTCGCGAATACGTTCATTGCGATAAATCTCCTGCATAAGCAGTTTAAATAAAGCTTCATTTTGCCCATCAAAGCTTAAAAGCTTAAAAATAGTGGCGATAGACATCAGTACTGACTTTCCTTGTTTATAAAGCTCCTGAGACTCTTTATCGGCAAATATGGTCACTATTGCTGAGGAGGTTAGGTCACTAATGAGTGTTTCAAGTATTTCATCTTTGTTTTTAAAGTGATTATACAGGGCGCTTTGCTTTATACCCATTGCACCGGCTATATCCCTGACGGTAGTAGCCGTATAACCTTTGCTTGAAAAGAGTTTAAGCGATGTTTTCAATATTTTGTCTTTGGTTTTGCTGCCCTTTGAAGGGAGGGGAATAGCGCTCTCATCGTGCATTCTAGGCTCCTTCTGATATATTGTAATGAATTATAGTGAACAATTGTTCATTTGTCAAGCCTATGAAGTAAATTAATAAGAACAATTGTTCATTTAAAAATCTTTGCATTATATTCGTTGTGAACAACTGTTCACAACGAATATACTCGGCTTCATAGTTTTATTAACAACTGTTCATTTAAATCCTTCCGAGGCCGTACCGCAGGGATAGTCTTGTAGAATCTTATGGGAAATGGGTATGAAGCAAGGATTGCATGTTGCTGTCGGTGTAAAAAATATACGTCGCTTGAAGTTGTATTTGTTGCAAGATTTAAATTAAATAATATTAACATCATTGATATATACACCGATAAATGAAATAAGTAGTTGTTTGACACTGAAAATAAATTTCGCAGTGTGTTCTGACTATATTCGGGCTTTATTTTGTGTAAATTGAATATCAAAAAATATAAATTTTAGTATACTAAATTAGCCGTACATTACAACAAACGGATATTTAAATTTAACTGCCAAAAAACGGTTACAAACTTATAGGGGCTGGTAGTAATAAAAAATTCCATTATTTGTAAAAAAATTATGGCATACATATTGAATTAATATTTTATAGCTGCCTATGTCATTGTTTTAAATGGTGTGCTTGTGGAGGACTTACTTTTTTGATAGAATTTATATTATGTTAATCAAAATATAGTATTATAGATTTAATGCAAAAAAGCAGCTTCAATCTAAGTCTCTTTTTCTATTAATCAATTCATTTGTTTTTAATTTGAATAAATAGTAAAATATAAAAAATTTAGGCGGGAGGTTTATGGCTATGATTTTAAACAACGAAAGTTCTACGGAACCTATAGAAAAATTGAATAGTTGGTTAAGAATGTTAATTGAAGCGGAAGGCGCGGATTTGCATCTTAAGAGCAACAGTCCTATACATGCGCGTATAAAAAGTGATATTTCTCTTCTGTCCCGCGAAATTGTCTCGCATGAAATGATGGAAAAATTGGTTCAAAAACTGATGAAAGACAAATATTTAAATTTCAAAGAAACCAAAGAATTTGACGGTCTTTATACTTTCAATGACGATTTTCGTTTTCGTGTAAATATCTATATGCACCTTAATGGTTACTCTATTGCCTTGCGTCTTATTCCACAAAATATTAAAAATATTGAAGCTTTGAATCTGCCAGTAGCTTTGCGGAATCTAACGCATCTTAGGCGGGGACTTGTTCTTGTTACGGGTACGACCGGGAGTGGCAAATCAACTACTCTTTCCAGTATTATTGAAGAAATTAATGAAAATTATTATCACCATATTATTACCATTGAAGACCCTATAGAGTATGTGCATCGTGATAAAAAATGTATTATTGAACAACGGGAGTTGGGAAATCATACCAATAGTTTTGCCTTGGCTTTGCGTGCCGCCATGCGGGAAGACCCGGACATTATCGTTGTGGGGGAAATCCGTGACATCGCAACAGCCGAGAGTATTCTGCAGGCGGTCAATACGGGACATCTGGTCTTTTCGACCGTGCATACCCTAGACGCGCGAGAAACCATAGATAGAATGATAGCCATCTTCCCGAGCGAAGAACAAAACCGTGTACGCGCAACACTTGCTTCTACTATTGCCGCCGTTATCTCGCAGCGTCTTATCAGAGGGGTTTCAGGCGCAATGGTGCCTGCGGTTGAAATGATGTTCAAAAGCCCTCTTATTCAAGAACTTATCCGCACCAAAAGAGATAATGAAATTCCGGATGCGTTAACCAAGGAACACAAGATGTTTCATTCCATCACCTTCAATCAAGCCTTATTTGATCTCACGTTGGCAGGAAAAATCACAGAAGAACAAGCCTACCAATACGCTTCAAGCCCATCAGATCTGAAATTGATGTTTACTCTCAGTCCGGAATATGAAGAAATTAAATTAAAACGCGGCAGATAAACAGATCTCTTTTGCAGTATTTAGAGAGTAAATTTCTCTAAATATTTCCTAAATAACATCCTATCATCAGTCTGACGTCACGTCATGAACCGCTTTTTTGGTGCTTTTCCAGGCTTTGCTTGAATCGTACTTAATGCCGCTCCACGTGGCACATCCATTCATAAAAAATCCTATTACCCCTACTGCAATCCATATGAATCTCTTTTTCAAGTTGCCTGTCCTTTTTTTCTATGACTCTTTAGATTCTAATTCTTCCGGCACCGGTTTTGGTGTTTTTAAAGGCTTGTTCGCAGCCCTTGCAAGTATCTCAACATAGCATTCGGTCCATCCGGACTCCTTAGCGTTGTCTAGAACCTTGGTGAGTTCTTCGAATTTTATCACTTGAGAACTTGGAAAATCCTGTCCGATACGGCAATCAAAATCCCAATACATTGATGCGCTCTCAGGCAGCTTCTTTTTGGATTCGCGTTTTGCATATTTGCGTATCTCATGCTTTATTGCTTCAAGCACACGGTCTGCATGTTTTTTTTCATCTTGTAATTTAAAAATTTTTTTCATTTATTTTACCTTTGATCTTTGGCGAGCAGTAGTGTTTGCGGCCGATGGTCCGCGTGATGATCTTGGACGTTGAGAGGATGCTTCTCCTCCGCCATTGCTATTTTTTTTAGAAGCGCTTCTTTGATTGCTGCGTCCTCCACCTCTTCCGTTTTGAATAGGCTCGGCTTTGATGCTTGGATCTGGAGCAAAAGCAGGAATTTCCACCTTTTTAATGGGCGATTTAATAAATTTTTCAATATCCGCAAGAAGCTTATGTTCGTCTATGCAAACCAAAGAAACCGCTTCACCCTCTTTTCCTGCACGCCCTGTTCTGCCGATACGGTGCACATAGTCTTCAGGCACATTCGGAAGCTCATAATTGACCACATGGGGAAGCTGATCTATATCGATACCCCTTGCAGCAATATCTGTAGCTACAAGCACTCTTATTTTTTTATCCTTAAAATCCGCCAGCGCTTTGGTTCTTGCTCCTTGGCTCTTGTTGCCGTGTATAGCTGCAGCAAGAACGCCGGATTCTTCGAGCTGCGAAGTCAAACGGTTGGCCCCATGTTTCGTGCGCGTAAACACCAAAACCTGCTGCCAATTTTTCGTTTTTATCAACTGTGACAATAACTCTTTTTTTCGCGTCTTATCAACATAATGCACTACCTGTGATATCTGCTCTGCAGTGGTATTTTCACGCGCCACCTCTACAAGCACAGGATCATTGAGCAATCCTGATGCGAGCGTTTTAATCTCAGGGGAAAAAGTTGCAGAAAAAAGCAAAGTTTGTTTTTTTTGCGGCATAAGTTTCATTAGTTTTTTAATATCGTGTATAAAACCCATATCAAGCATGCGGTCCGCTTCATCCAAAATAAGACATTCCAACTTTGAAAAATCTATACCTTTTTGGCCAACGATATCAAGCAGTCTGCCCGGTGTAGCGATAACTATATCGACTCCTTTGCGAATGGCTGCGAGTTGCGGACTGATTCCTACACCTCCAAAAACAACCGCAGAAGTATAAGGCATATATTTTCCGTACACTTTTATACTCTGAGCCACTTGCGCAGCAAGTTCGCGCGTGGGGGTTAAAACCAAAGCACGTATTTGATATTTATTCATATTTGGATTATTTTGCTTGAGCCTTTCGAGCAAAGGCAATGTAAATCCCGCCGTCTTTCCTGTGCCTGTTTGAGCCGCAGCTAAAACATCTTTTTTTTGTATCACTACCGGAATGGCCTGTTGCTGTATGGGCGTGGGCATAGTATACCCCTGCTCCTTAATTGCTCTGAGAAGAGGCTCTGATAATCCTAGATTTGTAAATGACATAATTTTATTGTACCTTTTGAACGAGCCTACCATATAGAGTGTATAGGTCGGTCTTAGGCTTAGTTAGTATGTTTTTTGCAAAATTTAAGTCATTGACCGATATACGCTTAAATAGAATAACATTATAGCGTAATAATACGGGATATTCTCACACCGCCGTATCTCGTCTTAAATCATGCTATACTTATGAAAATTAAATTGAAACTTACAAATGGCAAAGAAAAAGAAAAAATACCTCATAAAATTAAATAACAAGATAAGAAATTATTTCGATGGACTTCCCTTTGATGAAGGAATTGCTACACTAGACGAGGATAAACTTATCGAACTCATGATGATCCTTGAAGTGAGACTTCCGCATTTCACAAAAGATGAGATGGTTCGCGTTTTAAGACGCATCTGGAGCGAGGAAGGGGCTGGTGTGCGCGAGATAATTGTATCCCATCTTACTCAAAACTATAAAGCCGTACCATACAGCGGAGACATCAATAGACCCCTGGATAAAGTAGAAACCATTCTTCAAATACTCGACAATGTAAAACATACAAAACATGAAGAAAACTTACTTATTGAATCTTTTATAGATACGAAAAATTCTAAGATCACCGAAGAAAAAGTACTCAACAAGCTTGGCTATTTACGCATACAAACGAGACTCAAAAAATTTGAAAAGGCGTTAGATATTGAGTTCAATACACTCAATGAGATGACCTTTTATCATGGTTTTACTTTTGCAATGCATGATTTTGACTTCAATAAATTATTGCTTTGTGCGACGCCCCCCCTGCCGATGGATGAATGGTGGCAAAAAAATGATGACGAAATTATCGCTCGGCTAAAAAACATAAAAGAAGAAACTATTGCTCAAAAAATAAACGAGATCACTATCTTTTTAGATAGGATCATCAAAGCAAAACATCATTATTTGAACGAACAAGAAATAGTTCAAGCACTCAAAAAAATGCCGCCGGAATCCCTGCTTTACCATGCGCCTCTTTCTTATGAGACTATTGAAAATATATTAACAAATATTAGTGAGAAATACCATGTATTCGAAAGCACCGATCATATCATTATCGAAAAAGAAAAACATTATGATCTCTTTGGTACTCTTTTGTATTACAATACTTCCGTATCGTATGAAAAACCTTTTTTTTACAGTCTTATTTGGCAAGGTAAAGAACTCCCCGTAAAAGATGATATCAACCATGTGAATGATGAACTTCTTGCGCATTTTAGAGTTGGAGTAGACGAAGTCTACGATGAAATGCATTTGCTTTGTGAAAAACTCACTATGAGTGAAGAGGTATTTCATGAATTTATTATTCGCTTCATAGAACCTCAAATACGTGCTTCGCGCACTTTAAAATTCAAAGAGAAGATGAAGCGACGCATCCTGTTTCATTTTACGGAATATATTAAACCGCTTTTGGCTAAACAAAAAAGAGAAGAGCTGCTTGCTAAAACCATTCGTGATTTTAAAAATCTTTTTCCATTAGCCAGAGGGCTTAAACGAAAAATCATTTTTCATGTAGGACCAACCAATAGCGGAAAAACGTATGCGGCGCTTAAAGCGCTTGAAGCCGCAACAACAGGTTATTATCTTGCGCCGTTGCGCTTATTGGCGCTAGAAGGATATGAAAACCTCAAAAATAATGGTGTGCACGTATCTCTGATCACAGGAGAGGAGGAGATTATCGATGAGGAGTCTACACACATCAGCTCTACTATTGAGATGATGAATATCTCAGTCGATGTCGATGTGTGCGTCATAGATGAAATCCAGATGATTGCTGATCGTGACAGAGGATGGGCTTGGGCAAATGCACTCATAGGCGTACCGGCCAAAACAGTGATACTCACAGGATCAATCGATGCATTAAGCGCTGTCAAGGAGCTTTGCCTATACCTGCAAGAAGAACTTGAGGTAATCGAATTTGAAAGAAAAAATGAACTGACAATGATGGATCGTCCGGTTTCTGTACGAAAAATAGAGAAACAAACTGCTATTGTGGCATTTTCAAGACGGGAAGTGCTTTCTCTCAAGCAGCAACTCAGCGATCGCTATCGTGTTTCGGTAGTTTACGGAAACCTTTCTCCCGAAGTCAGACGCGAAGAGGCACGACGCTTCAGGGAGGGAGAAAGTGATATTCTGGTTGCTACTGATGCCATTGCTATGGGACTTAATCTTCCCATTAAAACAATTTTGTTTGCAAAAGATAATAAATTTGACGGATTACGTCGTCGTGAACTGCTTCCAACCGAAGTCTTGCAAATTGCCGGACGCGCAGGACGCTACGGTTTTGAAGAGAAAGGCTATGTGGGCGCTTTGGACGAAAATACTCTTTACACCATAGATAAGACCTTTCATAGTCCTCTGACCAATCTCAGCCTTCCGGTTTCTGTCATGGCAAGCCTGGAGCACGTAATGCTTATAGGAGAGATATTGGAAACAGATAATCTCTTGGATATCCTAAGCTTTTTTGCAGACAACATGGAGTTTGAGGGACCTTTTGTCGCTGCCAATATTGATGCCATGCTTGAGATAGCGGCTATCGTTAGCGAATATGATCTTGATTTACGTACCCGTTATTATCTCGCCTGTGCCCCTGCAAGCATCTCTTCCCCCTATATCGAATCTGTCCTGCATCGCTACATTCGCCAAATTGAAGCAGGCAGCAAAGTGCTTTATATCCCCCCTCGGGACCTTCCGGCTTTTGCGCAAACCAACGATATGCTTCTAAACGCCGAGGACAGAGTGAGAGAAATTTCACTTTATCTTTGGCTTTCTTTTAAATTTCCGGATCTTTTTCTGGATACACAAAATGCCATAGATGCCAGAGGGCGGCTCAATACTTTTATAGAAAATTCTCTAAGAAAAGGGCATTTTGTAAAAAAATGCCGGCGTTGCGGGAAAGTGCTTGATTTTTCTTATCGTTTTTCCATCTGTGACAGTTGCCACACACAAGGAAAACGAGGAAGTGAATACTATAAAAGCAAGAAAGGACGATAAAAAAATTAATAAATATATTTTTATTAATTTTTTTAATCCATTTTACACAAAATAGATAATTTTATGCTATTATATAAAATAACTTAGAAAGGAGTTATCATGAATAGAGTTAATATAAAGCATTTAGGTGCAATCGGTGTTATTTCTAGTATGCTGTTCTTTTCAGGGTGCACACCTCAAGAGCAGGCATTTGCTTCAGGGGCTGCTGTAGGGGCGGTAGCAGGAACAATTATAGGTTCGTACGACAGTCCTCGATATTATGATAGACCGTATTATTATTATAATGACAGGTATTATTATGGCGGAACTTACCAAAATGGATACTATCTCTATCAGGGGCGCAGATTCTATGGGGGGCAATATCACCACAGATATCGTGAAGTAAATAGATATGCTTCTCCATACTATTACTACAATGGAAGGTACTACACGGGCGGAACCTACCAAAATGGATACTATCTGTATCAAGGTCGCAAATTACACAATGGACACTATTATCATGAAGGATACCGTTACCATAAAAATAAACGCCATAAAGCAAGAAAAGGTGAATACGGCTATCGTGGCGAAGATTACTACGATAATCGAAGAAGATAGGGTTTCTTCTCCTATAGGCGCTTTGCCTATAGGAATTTCTTTTAGCAAAATGAAGTTATTATAAGTTTATTTTTATCTCTTTTCAATCTACAAATCTTTATCTTTCAGCAAATGTCCTGCATCCTTTATAAAATAAGTACTTGCAAGCGGCGAAAAAAATGAAAATGCTGCATCGGCATCTATAATCTTGTCTTTGTTTCCCAAAAAAATTTCTACCGTAACCCCTTTGTTCAGAAGTGATCTGAACTTCTCTTTTTCCCACGTATAGGTCAAAAGTGTTTCAAGCTCTTCTTTGGTTCCAGACCGCAGATATGGATACAAATCTGTACAACTCGGATAAGCTGCATTTTGCAAAAATCGGTCAATATATCCTTCTTTATCCATTTCAAAATATCGCAATTGCGCT
Organism: Sulfurovum sp. UBA12169; assembly: GCA_002742845.1. Taxonomy (NCBI): domain Bacteria; kingdom Pseudomonadati; phylum Campylobacterota; class Epsilonproteobacteria; order Campylobacterales; family Sulfurovaceae; genus Sulfurovum; species Sulfurovum sp. UBA12169. Next base: position 301,127 of record DLUH01000001.1, read on the forward strand.
TTAGTGAAACTGGGTTTTTGCGTTTGAAAAAAAGCGGGTGAAATCAAGATTAGTCTATCGATTCGCTCTTTAGATGCAAAAGCATACTCAAGTGCTTTTTGCGCACCATAGCTGAACCCCGCCACGCACATATCCGTATCCATAAGAATACCATCAAAAAATTTTTCCTCTCCGCGAAGCGAAAACCCATTAAAAAATTTCATGCTCAAAACATCTCACGCAAAATCTTTCTGCATTCCTCTTGTACTATATTTTCATGCACTAAAAGATATTCAGTAATTTCATTTAATGCCTGGCCGAGTGTACCCAAAAGAGAAGTGATTGCAGAAACAGATTCCCTCAAAAGCTGCTCCTCTTGATCGGGCGTAATAATAAAATTTTCACCCATGCCGTATTCATGAATCACTTTGTTTGCCAATTTTTTAGCTTTAGAAATATCTTCACTGGCGTTGGTAAACTGTTCATTGTAATGTATTTTTGTTGCAATACTGCCGGCCAAATAAACTTTAATACGCGACAGCAGCTGTGTTTTGGAAAGAATTTCGTGGTCTTGAGTCGTAAATCTTGAATTTACAATACCTATTTTTTCAAATTCTACATCAAGCCATGTTGCCATGAGAGCTTTGGCCCCTTGATAACGTGCCTGAATCGCCCTTTCCTCTTCTGTAAAACTGAGTATCTTTCGTTTGCCAAGCAGAACTTTTTCTTTTACAGCTTCAAAATCATCTGTCTTTACGACGTTTCGCCCTTCTCTCATGGCAAAAATAGCTGCCTCATTTGTCAATGTAGAAAGTGCCGCAGAATTAAAACCGACCGTCATGCGGGCAACCTGCTGCACATCAACCTCATTTGGCTTGTTTATCAAATAAAGCTCAAGTGTTTTTATTCTCTCTTGTAAATCAGGCAGCGAAATATGGATACGTCTATCAAAACGTCCTGCCCTAAGCAGAGCCTCATCTAACACATCTATCTTATTGGTTGCTCCAATAACAATAACCCCTGAACTCTCCTCAAAGCCATCCATTTCGGTAAGCAGCTGGTTGAGTGTAGTTTCCCTTTCATCATTTCTAAGTGCTCCGCGACTTTTGCCTACCGCATCAATCTCATCAATAAAAATAATACTGGGAGCCATTTGTTTGGCTTTTCTGAAAAGCTCACTGACTCTTTTTGCTCCCATGCCGACATAGATATGCACAAAAGAAGCCCCGCTTTGATAGAAAAAAGGAACACCGGCTTCTCCTGCCACCGCTTTGGAAATAAGTGTCTTTCCTACACCAGGAGGCCCCACCAGCAGTACGCCTTTGGGCAAACGAATATCCAGGTCTCTATATTTTTGCGGTTCTTTTAAGAAGTCAATAATCTCTTCGAGCTCCTCCTTGACATCTTTGATGCCTGCCACATCAGAAAATTTTACTTTAGACGCAAGTGCCTGCACGGGCTCATATGGGGGCAATTCATTCGCATCACTTGAAATACCGCTAAATTTTTTAGACTGCTGAAAACCATTTTGTCTGGCCAACCAGAACGCCAGTCCAAGAACAGATAAAACAATCAATAAAAATATCATAGTGTACGCCACCCCGCCTTCTTGGTGAACCTCTACCGGATATTTACTAAAAAAAGCATTTTGATTGATTGCCTCTTTGTAGATTTTGTATCTGCCATCAGTGCTCTGAAGTCGTATATAAGGTTCATCAACAATGACTTTTTGAATTTTATTTTCAGTATAAAGAGCATTCGCCTGCGCGTGGGTAATAAGCTGATCCGTATCTCTCAAAAATGAAAAAAATAAAAGCCCTACCAGCACGGCGAGTAACCCCGCTATGATGCCTACATTTTTTTGATCAAAAGATTTAAGATAAGATTTGTATTTTATTTCCTTCATTGCTTACCTCCACATCATTAAGCAGCATCCAATTACTGCTGAGATCCTCATCGCTTTTGACTTCTATTTTATTGAAATATTGGTCAAAGCCATGATAAATTCCATCTTTGCCGTTTTCAAGCAGCACCTCAAGATTTTTTCTATACCTGCATCTAAATTCATAATTTTTTGCCTGGATAAGTGCTGTAAGCTCTTTATGTCGACTCTTGGCGGTATCGCCTCTGACTTCAGGTTTCATGTTTGCTGAAGGGGTGTTGTCCCGCTTAGAGTAAGTAAATGCATGAATATGGGTAAGCGGAAGCTGTTTGACTCTCTCTATCGCCTCTGTCCACTCCTTGTCGTCTTCGCCTGGGTGACCTACAATATAATCCGTACCCAACGCATACCCTTTTTGTGCTATTTCATAAAAAAGTTTCAGATCGGCAGCAAAGGTATTGCGACGGTTCATTAGCTTGAGCATCTTGTCGCTGGTATGCTGCAGGGCGATATGCAGATGTTTTGCCATCCATGGTTCGCAAAGCAGCTCTTTAAATTCATCATCTATCTGTATGGGCTCAAGGCTTCCTATGCGTATACGTCTTACTCCGCGTACCATGCTCATCTTTTTGAGCAGTTTTGCCATCGAAGAACCTCTGTCCTGCCCATAACTTCCTACATTAGTCCCCGTTAGGATGAATTCTCCAAAACCATTGCTCGCAAGTTTTTCCACCTGAGCAAGAATATCTGTTTCCTTATGGCTTCTGGCATCTCCGCGCACAGAAGGAATGATACAATACGAACATCTAAAGCTGCATCCTTCTTGAATCTTGATAAATGCCCTGCTTTTACCTACAAACTCCTCCACGATAGTAGAATCGATATGTTTAAGATCTCCAATTTGATAAAAAGGTTTTTCCTCTTTGAGGATCTCATTGATCTTTTCTTTCTCTGAGTGACCTATGACACCAAAAACTTTTTTTTCTTCAAACAATGATTCTCCTTTGGAGTGCGAGCCGCACCCCGCCAAAATCACTTTTGCATTCGGATTTTTTCGCTTCATAGAAGAAATATAATTGCGCACCGAAGAGTCTGCTCCATTGGTTACAGTGCAAGAATTTACGATAACAATATCACTGCACCGTTCATCGTCACATAGCTCAAACTCTTTTAATTTAGAAATCATTACCTGGGTGTCAAACTGATTGGTGCGGCACCCAAAAGTTTTAAAATAGATTTTTTTAGGAACCTGCATTATTTGTCCTTTCTGCTTTTATTTTTGTTTCTGCACCCTGTAAAGGCTTGCGAACATCCTTATCCATATAAACAGATTGTGTTGGAAACGCAAGAAAAATATCTTCTTCTTCCTGCAAGCGCGAGATAATCTCTACCGAGATCGTACTTCTAAGCGTAAGTGTCGCAAAGGCATTTGTCATATACCAGGCGCTTATTTTGATGCCGTATGTATCAATAAGTGCATAAATACGCGGTTCAACATTGGTATTTTTCATGCTGTAGCTGCTTCTTAGTTTATTGAGCTGCTTTCTTGTGATATCGGTATATCCTTTGGAGTATTTTCTGGTAATCTCTTTGGCAATGGATTGTGCTTTTGAGATATTTGAATCAAACGTAATCACAAAGTCTATTCCATCCCATACTGTTTTGAGCCCGGCATGGGAGTAATTGGCGATCATGTCGGTAAAGATAAAATTATTCGGAATAAAAATAATACGCCCTGCTCTTCTGTTTTGCATAAGAGACGTAAGAGAAACATCTTCATGAAGCGTCATACGCAGCAAAGAAATATCAACGATGTCTCCTACATATTCCACATTGCCTCTGACAAACTTTACCCTATCGCCCACATGGACCGATCCGCCTATAATAATCGTTAGCCAACCCATCAGCGACATAAACCATTCTTTCATGGCAATGGCAATACCCGCAGAGGCAAATCCCAAAATAGTAACCAAATAGCTCACGTTTTCAATATAGGCAAATAAAAGTATAACCAGCAAAAAAGTAACGAATGTAATATTGAGCGCTTTATTGATGATATAAAAACGCTCATTGTCCGACATATATCTTCTTACAAAATATTTAATTACAAAAAGAAGAACAAAAAACACCAAAATGATAGCGCCAATGTTCACCGTTTTGTTCATTTCTCTGTCAATATCATTTTTAAGATTGAGTTTAATCTCGTCTATTTTTTTAATATAGACGTTCTTGGTTGTTTCAAAAATTTCCATTACCGAAGCAAAAGTCTTGATCTGCTCCTCTAGTTCCTCGGCCGTCTTTTGATATTTTTTATTTTCAGGTTCCAAAATAAGCAGATCTTTGACTATCGTCTTTTTTTTATAAAGATTGCTTAAAACATCCTTTAAAGATTTATACTTGCTCTCATAAGCAATTTGATCGGAATGAAGTTTTTCCCGATAAGAATATGCTGAAATAATGGTTAAGGGGTTTTCGACTGCGGGAACATTTTCAATCTTTGGAGGAGTAAGAAAATTTTTAAACGGATCACTCTCATAGTCTTTTAAAAGCTGAAGCTTGCCTGAAAGTGTCAAACTCTCTTGTTTATTTTGCTTAAGCTCTTCTTCTTCTTTTTCTGAGCGCTTTTTTCTTTTTTCTAAAAGTCCTATCTTGCCGTCAAGTGTCCTTTTTTGATTGACCAATTCTTTATACGTATGATAATTGCTATAGATTTTAAACCAAATATTATTTTCTAAAAGTTCTTTCTCTACTATTTCTTTTTCAGCAAGCAATTGTTCGATTTTTTTTTTATTGAGTATGCTGTGGGCTTCTATTTGTTTTATTGCGGATATCTGACTGGCATTCAAATCGGTTGCATTGACCTCTTTTTGTTCTACGGCAAATGCCAACGAACAAAAAATAAATAATCCGGTCAGCAATATTTTCATCATTTATTTTCTCCAAAATTACGAAGTACTTTTTTAACGATTGCCTCGTCTATATCTGACACCATTTCAAATTTGCCCACTCCTTTTGGCAATATAAACTTAATATTTCCCTTTGCGCTTTTCTTGTCTAAGAAGAAGTGTTCATAAAAATCATCCACATCTTTGATGTTGTAATATGTAGGTAACGATGCTTTTTGTAATAATATTTTGATTTGATTTGCTTCTTGTTGCGTAAAAAATCCAAGTTCCACTGCAAGTGCATTTGCCATAACCATTCCTATAGCCACAGCTTCGCCGTGCAGATAAGCGGTGTAGTTTGTTTCATTTTCAATGACGTGCGCAAATGTATGGCCGTAATTGAGTACAGCACGAATGCCTGCCTCTTTTTCATCCTGATTTACTACCCATGCTTTAAGCGTAACACTTTTTGCAATAGCTTCTTTAAGTATATTTTCATTTGAAAAATTTGCACTTTCCAAAAAGTCAAAATAGGCTTTGTCAAACATAACAGCCATTTTTACCATCTCCGCAATACCCGCGGCAAATTCGCGCGGCGGGAGTGTTCTTAAAAATTTCGGATCTATGTAGACCGCTTTGGGCTGATAGAATGTTCCGATAAGATTTTTACCATACTTATTGTTGACACCGGTCTTGCCTCCTACGCTTGCATCAACCTGGCTAAGGAGCGTCGTGGGAATCTGAATGAAGTCTATCCCTCTTTGATAAAGGCTTGCGGCAAATCCCGTCATATCTCCTATTACGCCTCCGCCAAAAGCAATCAGAAGTGACTTTCTGTCAAGCTTATATTCAAAAAGTTCATTTAATATCTTTTCAATGGTCTCAAGATTTTTGTACTCTTCGCCATCGGGTATTGTCACCACCTGAAGTTCTGAAGCGGTTATATGTGCCAAAAGCGTATCCAGATGATACCCTGCCACTGTGGGGTTGGTGACGATGACAGCTTTGGTGTCAAAGGAAAGTTGCGGCAAATCATCAATCGTAATATCATATCTTATATTTTGCGTATGAACCAATTCTATAGGAACTATCATCAGAAAAAACCTTGTATACGTTATAAATTGCTTTATTTTATCTCAATTGTGGTTAATTTCTGATGTGAAGAACCGATATAAAAATAGATATTACATCCGAAAAAAGATTGAAAATACCGAGTTTATTGCCCCAAACTATCCTTCGCTTTCCTCAAAAGGAACAAGCAGCTTGGGATGCCTTTGCGTTGCAAGAAGAAAATTGTGTGATTTAGTAGAGAGAAAATACAAAAAATTTTTATGGATCAGTTCTTTTTCAAAAGGTACAATTTGAAGTATCTGTTTTTTTCTTTCAATCTCTCTGATAGGATTGGCTACTTTTTGCTCAATATAAATTTCGGTATTAAAGATCTGCGCCATGGTTTCATAATGTTCTATTACCATTTTTTTTGCTTCAAAATCTCCCTCGGGATCAAAATCTGCAAGTGTCAATTTTATACCCAATTCTTCTGCAAAATCAAAGGCGGTAGATGAAATAGACTCCATTTTTTCTTTTTCATTCATAAGTACAACAGCCTCTTTGATATTGTAAATTTGTTTATCGCCAAAAAGATAAACAAGTTTTTTTAACGCATAAAGTACTGTTTTGATTTGCTTTGACTCAAAGGTTTTAACGCTGCCAAATACAAGTCCGATATCATATTGTTGAATATCATACTCTACAAGCGTTTTAATATCTTTATCATTATAGCAAACAGAGAGCATGACATTGGCCGATTCATATTTTTTTAATGCTTCAATAAGTTCGAAATTATTTGGATAAAGTACGCGCACATAAAGAAATTTATCTTCAAGCTCATTGACAAGATAAATACTCTCCTGCAAATAAAGCAATGCATTTTCGCTGTCAACCCGAAAATCTATTAGCAAATAAAGATTTTTACCAAACGGTTCAGGAAAAAGACCAATTCTTTTATTGATCATTTTATACACACCGTCCAACACGATAGGTTTGCCCAAAACAAGCAGAGTATCATTGGGGTAAACCATGGTTGCATTGGTGGGGAGAATCTGCTTTTCTTCTCGGTAGATAGCTGCAATTTTCCATTTGCGCTGCATAATAGAGCCCACATGCCTATAGGCATATGCACTACCAAAAGGAACAAGTATCTCCATGATCTCACCACGTCCCAGTCCAATATTTTGAGCCACCACGGGCACATTGGGAAGATGGCTGTAGAGATGCGCGGCAATAAGTTCGTCTCTGTATATGATTATAACATTCTCTTCCGCCTGAGCCATCTCGGCATTGTCCCACTGATTAAGCAAAACAACTCTTATTTTTTTATCAATAAGACGGATATTTTTTAATGCATATCTGGTATCCTCCATGGTATCCATAACAATAAATACAAGGCTGTATTTTACATCATCCATAATATTTTTCATTTTAGAATAGCTTGTTGGATCGGCCTTAACAAAAGAGATATTTTTCCCGCTTTTCTCAGGTATCATATTGGATTTTTGGCATACAACAGAGTATTTGTTTTTAACTACCCTTTTACAGCTTACCCACTCGATAAAATGTCTGGCGATACTGCCATCAGCCAAGATAAGTATATTCTTCATACAATTTCTTTCGTAGCGCGATTGTAACCAAAAAAGCGGTACAATAGCGTCATTAATTTGGGGGATATTATAACACAATGCAATTTCAGATAGATAAAACAGACGGGAAAGCCAGAGCATGTACCATCAAGACTGCCCATTCTACCATCCAGACACCGGTTTTTATGCCCGTAGGCACCGTAGGAGCAGTCAAGGCACTCGATGCTACTGATTTACAATCTTTTATTACTCCGGAGATCATATTGGGTAACACCTATCATCTCTATATTCGCCCCGGGGATCAAATCATCAACACCATGGGCAAACTTCAAGGATTTACCAAATTCCCCAAGAGTTTTTTGACAGACAGCGGCGGATTTCAAGCTTTTTCTCTCTCTGACAATGTCAAGATTGATGAAGGCGGCATCACATTCAGAAGCCATCTTGATGGCAGCAAACACTATTTCACACCCACAAAAGTGATAGACATCCAAAACAACCTTGGTTCAGACATCATGATGATACTGGATGATCTTGTTGCTTTGCCCGCAACCCAAGAACGCATCAAGGCAAGTATTGAGCGCACCACAAAATGGGCAAAAGAATCCATAGAATACCATAGAGCAAACCAAGAAAAAGGTATCGGCATCGATCAAAATATTTTTGCAATTATCCAAGGGGGGACAGACAAAACATTTCGTGAAAAATCTGCCAAAGAGCTTTGCGCTTTGGACTATGACGGTTTTGCCATTGGCGGCCTAAGTGTAGGAGAAGCCAATCAAGATATGTATGATACCGTAGAATGGACAACACAATTTATGCCTCAGGATAAGCCTCGCTACCTTATGGGCGTAGGAACTCCGGAAGATTTAGTAGAGAACGTTTATAGAGGAATCGATATGTTTGACTGCGTAATGCCTACCCGAAATGCGCGAAATGGAACATTATTTACGTCGTTTGGAAAAGTAAATATCAAAAAGGCTGAATATGCCACAGATGAAGCACCCATTGATTCGGAATGCAGCTGTATGGTTTGCCGAACCTACTCCCGATCTTATTTGCGACATCTTTTTAGAGCAAGAGAGATTACTTATTTCAGATTAGCGACCATCCACAATCTCTATTATTATCTTGACCTGATGAAACAGATGAGAGAAGCAATCTTGCATGAAAAATTTGAATCATTCAGGGCTGAATTTTATACAAAAAGAGGAACAAAGGCTTAATCTCCCCCTCTTTTTTTCTCAATAGTCATTTTTTTAAAAAATATATCATTTTAGTTTTATTTTTGTATAATCAACTATAGACACCTAAAGGATATCTCATGAGTTTTTTAAACATTGCACTTCTGATCAGCGCGGGGATAGCTGTTTACATAGTTATAATTTACAATACATTCGTCTCTCTGAGGGCAGGCATAGAAGCATCATGGTCAGACATTGATGTGCAATTAAAACGCCGTTATGATCTTATTCCTGCTCTGGTAGATACGGTCAAAGGCTACAAAGAGTATGAAGCCGATACACTTGAAAAAATAATCAAAGCACGGCAGCAAGGGCTTAATGCAAATACTCTTGACGAGAAAGCTGTTGCAGCAGATATGCTCTCTGGAGTGTTGGGGAAATTGTTTGCGCTGGCCGAAGCATATCCTGATCTTAAAGCCAATACTAACTTTTTACACCTCCAAGAAGAACTGGGCTCTCTTGAAGATGCTATTCAAAATGCAAGACGCTATTATAATGCCATTGTCAGAGACTACAATGCCAAAATCGAATCTTTTCCGGATCTTTTTGTTGCCCGTAAATTTCAATTTACACCTCGTGAATATTTTGAACTGAATGAAAGTGAGGTCAAAGAGGCTACAAAAATGCCAAAGATAAATTTTTAACCATCGTGATGAAAAAACTATTCTTGATCATCCTTTTTTTAGGTGGATTGAGCAATACGGCATGGGCAGAGAAAATTATTGCCTATGAGGTCAATGTTACCGTAGAACAAAGCGGTGAACTTGCCGTTATAGAGTCAATTACCTATGATTTTGAACAACAGCGAAAACATGGGATATTTCGAGATATTCCTTTTACGGTCGAAGGTAAAATCCGCCCCAAAGAAATAGGGCTTTATGATTTTTCAATACTGTTTGACGGCGCGGCCGAAGCATGGGAAAAATCAACTATGGCCTCTACCTATGCAGGCGATGTCGTACGTCTCAAAATCGGCTCTCCCTCTTTGTATCGCAGCGGCAAACATGTTTATACGATCGCCTACCGTGTCAAAAAAGGTGTACTGCCGGCCGCAAAAAACAAAAACCAAGATGCGATACGCTGGAACATTATCGGCACAGGATGGCAGATTCCCATCTATGGCATAAAAGCACATATCTTTTTGCCCTCCTCACTCTCTTGGGAAATTATAACTCCCGCCACTTTTACCGGTTCTTACGGCACCAAAACTTCTGAAGCAACAGCACATTGGGCAACACCGCAAATCTTGCAAATCTCACTTGCCTCACTTCGTCCGCACGAAGGATTAACCGTAGAGCTTGCATATCCCGCTTATCGTCTTGATCAGCATGGACTTGACAACAGTAAGGCTGCATGGTGGGAGTGGATACTAGAGTATTGGCAATGGGGCGCATTGGCAGCATTTTTGCTTTATTTTAAAAAAAGTCTTGAAAAATATACAGGTTTTATCGACAAACGTTCTATCGCAGTACAATATGCAGTCCCCAAAGGACTCAGTCTTTTGCAGTCCGGTCTTATTTTGGATCACTTTGCGGATGATAAAGATTTTGCAGCAGCCATACTTGAGCTTGCCGCACTTGGATATTTGACTATTGAGCAACCGGGCTCAAACGATGATCCGGTCTTGATGCAAACCGGCATTCCCCTTGATGACAAATTAACCATGGACCAAAAATATCTGCTTAATCATATTTTTTTTAAGTCTGGCAAGCAGTTTATACTCTCTTCGGGTTCACAAACAAAAGCCAAATCTCTTCTGGAAGGTTTTAGGCACATCAATGATCAGCTTTACATCTGGGTAGTGGGAGCCGGCTATATGAGTGAAAATCCGCAAAGACTGCGAAAAAATTTTTTAATTAAAAGCATTCTTTATCTGCTGCCCGTACTGGGATTTACGCTTTATGGTCTTGTGCAAAAATCCGGAAGCGAAATTCTTGCTGTCTTATTGTTTCCCTTGATATTCGGCGTGGCGGGAATGGGCACCATCCTTGGGAGCAAAACGTGGGCATCCAGGCTGTTTGGTGTTCTTTTTATGGCGGGAGGCATGATACCTCTGATTGCAATTATTCAAAATACGCCGCTCACAGCTCGTGAAATATTCGCAGGACCGCTCGGTGTGCTTTTGCTTTTGATTTTAGCACTGGCATATACATATAAAAAGATAGGAAAATTTACGCAACAAGGCGCTCAAGCCCGCACCCATCTTTTGGGCCTGCAAATGTTTATCAAGCGGGCAAAGCAAGATGAGATCAAAAGACGTCTGCAGCTAGACCCGCTTTACCTTGAAAAGATGTTGCCTTATGCAATTTTATTTGGTGAAATCGATCACTGGCTTTCTCTTTTTTCAAATTTGAACATTGCCGCACCCCATTGGTATGCCGGCGATATCAAGAATCTAAAACGCTTTGCTTCTTCTGTGCACAGCGCATCTCTTCCTCCCTCCAGCGGTACAAGCGGGGGAAGAGGTTTTTCCGGAGGCGGCGGTTTTTCCGGAGGCGGTGGGGGCGGAGGCGGTGGGGGCTCATGGTAAAAAGTACACAATAACTATGAATTGCTTTGTGTTTTTTCTCGTTTTTGCAGAAAAAAAGAAAAAGATGCTTAGCTCTTTAAAGCATTTTCTATGATTTCAATACATCAACGAGAACATATCTATCTCATTAAAATGTCAATTTGACATCTTTTTCGTACCTTCTTCTCGCCAAACGCTATACTTTTTTATACTTTTAATCATCAAATTCTTACAGTAAGGTTAACCATGTATCTGCCAAAAAAAGAAAAACTTTATATCAGCGATCTTATACAAGATCCTGCTGTCGCCTATCCGGCTTATTATACGCTAAGCGTATCTCTGCATCAAAACGAAATGCTTCGCGCCGCACTTACTGCATTACACAGTTTTGATTTTTTACATTATAAAAAAGCAAAAAACCATGAAGAGATCTTTGCTCTGCTTCACTCGGGCGGATTTGTCATCTATAAAGAAAAATATATCGTAGGATATTTTGCAAACAAAATGATGTATCTAGAGAGCGGCGGCTGGAAAGGAATGCCTGCGACACAGGAAATCTTTATGCTTGAAAATTGGCTAATACAGTAAGCTCGCCAAACTATTTCTCTCTTTCTTTTTAAATTAAGACAAATTTTATCTTATTTGGCTATACTTACATTATGTCTTAGGTGTCGAAGAAAATTTTTATTCTTCCTCCTTTTAAAAATTTTTATTGTCGGCGTCATTTACCAATGCAGACAATACCCCCGCCCTTCTTGGCACCTAAGATATATTTTCTTCCTTTTTAATTTTAAAAAATAATGAAAAACAATCAAAAGATGGCATCACAGCTTAAATAAACGTTTGACTTTTCCAAATATACCCACAAAAACCAAGGCGATCGCACCCACCAGCATTCCCACAACAAGCTCTCCTAAGATAGCCGGCACATTATGCAAAAGATCGTGAAGCCAATGCACATGATGCGCATAGATCCCCCCTGCAACCAAAAGCATAGCAATGGTTCCGATGACGGTTAAAGATTTGATCACCTTAGGCAGCGCATTAACCAAAAACTCGCCTGTGCTCATAAGTATTTTATTTTTATCATTCCCCGCAACAATAAGCTTATATCCGAAATCGTCCATTCTGACAATCATTGCAACAATTCCGTATACGCCGATGGTTGCAAGCACGGCGATCAAAGAAACCACCATAACTTGAACAGGCAATGCCTGCTTTACCACGGTACTAAGAGCAATAATTACAATTTCGATCGACAAGATAAAATCTGTTACGATTGCTGATTTTATCTTATTTTGTTCTTCTTTTAGCACTTCTTCCTCGGACACAATTTCAAGCACCACATGTTTTTTTTCATGTTCATGAGGCACAAAATATGCATAAATCTTTTCAATTCCCTCATATGCCAGATAGAGCCCTCCCGCCATTAAAATAGGAATGATACTCCATGGTGCAAAAGCGCTCAAAAGAAATGCCAAAGGCAAAATAATCAATTTATTGACAAAAGAACCTTTGGTTATAGCCCACAATACAGGAAGCTCTCTTGACGAGGCAAACCCCGACGCCTTGTCTGCATTGACAGCCAAGTCATCTCCCAATATTCCTGCTGTTTTTTTAGTAGCCACTTTGCTCATCGATGCCACATCGTCCATCAATAGCGCAATATCATCAAACAGTGCAAAAAAACCTGCTGCCAACTTTTATCCTTTTAAGTACTTATCGTTTCTGGAGATATTTTTAAGATCAAATTATTTTTTAGTATTTTAGCACTATGTATCCGTTTCAATGCTTTAAAAAATTATTTTATGCAGTCACTGCAATGAGAAGAAAAAAAATAATTTACAAAAAAAGAGCAGCAGCCTGCATTCCCAAGCCCACAGACTCGGGAATGATAAAGAGATTAGTTAATTTGCGTAATAATTTCGCCTTGCTCTACGTCAAAAATAATACTTGAGCCTTCGGCAACTTTATCCGCAAGAATGAGTTCAGCCAGCGTGTCTTCCACGACTTCATAAAGAGCTCTTTTGAGTGGTCTTGCCCCGTATACAGGATCAAATCCGGCTTCAGCAATATATGCTTTTGCTGAAGGCTTAAGTATGACGGTAATATTTCGTTCTTGCAATTTTTTCTGAATACCCTTGAAAAGTATATCCACAATGCTGGCAATGGCTTCTTTGTTGAGAGGATTAAAAATTACAATATCATCCAACCGATTAAGAAATTCGGGTTTAAAATGAAGCTTCAACTCATTATTAACCGCTTTTCTTCTCTCTTGGGCATCACTAAATTCCATAATTTTGCTTGAAGCGATATTGGAGGTCATAATGATAATGGTATTTTTAAAATCCACCGTGACCCCTTTGTTATCAGTCAAACGTCCGTCATCAAGCACCTGCAGCAACGTATTAAATACATCAGGATGCGCCTTTTCAATCTCATCAAAAAGTACAACCGAATAAGGTTTTCTTCTTACGGCCTCAGTAAGCTGCCCGCCCTCTTCATACCCGACATATCCGGGAGGTGCACCGACAAGCCGGCTGGCTGCATGTTTTTCCATATACTCGCTCATATCGATACGAATGAGTGATTTTTCTGTATCAAACAAAAATTTCGCCAAAGTTTTTGCCACTTGTGTTTTACCTACGCCTGTTGGTCCCAGAAACATGAAACTGCCGATAGGGCGATTGGTGTCGCTTAATCCTGCCTTATTGCGCTTGATAGCTCTGGCAACGGCTTTTAGGGCCTCTTCTTGACCTACTACTTCTTCTTGTAGCACATTTTCTATGTGCAAGATCTTCTCTTTTTCGCTTTGAAGCATTTTGGTTACCGGGATGCCCGTCCATCGGCTGACGATACTTGCGATCATCTCTTCATCGACCGAATTTTTAAGCAGTGTCCCTTCACTCATCATTTGATGCCATTTGGCCTCAAGTGCTTTGAGTTCCCCATTTTTTGCGGGAATCAGTCCGTATTCAATCTCAGCAGCCTTATTGAAATCACCTTCACGCTTCACCTGCTCTGCTTGGGTCTTCAAAGATTCGATACTGGACTTGACTTCAGCAATTTGGCTAAACACCGATTTTTCATTTTCAAATTGGCTTTGCAATGATCTCTTTTTCTCTTCAAAATCGGCTAATTCTTTTTCTATCTCGCCAAGACGTACAGCATTTTTCTCACCCTCTTCCATCTTGAGCGCTTCTTTTTCCACTTGAAGTGTCGAAATTTCACGTTTTGTTTTTGCCAAATCAGTGGGTTCGCTTTCGATTTGCATTTTAAGCTCAGCAGCTGCCTCATCAATAAGATCTATGGCTTTATCCGGCAAAAATCTATCGGTAATATAGCGATCTGAAAGTTTTGCTGCGGCCACAAGTGCACCGTCTGTAATAATAACGTTATGGTGTGTTTCAAGTCTCTCTTTGATGCCTCTGAGAATTTGCAATGCCTCATTGATACTCGGTTCATCTACCTTGATTGGCTGAAAACGTCTTTGAAGCGCAGCATCTTTTTCAAAATATTTGCGATACTCTTTGAGCGTAGTAGCTCCGATAGTATGGAGCTCGCCGCGCGCAAGAGCAGGCTTGAGAATATTTGCCGCATCCATACTTCCCTCGCTTGCTCCGGCACCCACGATGGTATGTATCTCATCGATAAAAAGAATAACATTGGCTGCTTTTTTAACTTCATCAACCACGGCTTTAAGCCTGTCCTCAAATTCACCCCGATATTTAGCTCCGGCGATCAGTCTGCTCATATCCAATGAGATTACCCGCATATTTTGTAAGCTTAGCGGCACTTCTTTGTTTACGATACGCTGCGCTAAACCTTCAACGATAGCCGTCTTGCCTGTTCCGGGTTCACCTATAAGAATAGGATTATTCTTAGTTTTACGGATCAAAATCTGCATGGCGCGCTGAATCTCTTCATCTCTTCCGATGACAGGATCGAGCGAACCCTCTCTTGCTTTCTGATTGAGGTCGATGCCGTATTGGGCCAGTGCTTC
This sequence comes from Sulfurovum sp. UBA12169, assembly GCA_002742845.1. Taxonomy (NCBI): domain Bacteria; kingdom Pseudomonadati; phylum Campylobacterota; class Epsilonproteobacteria; order Campylobacterales; family Sulfurovaceae; genus Sulfurovum; species Sulfurovum sp. UBA12169. Next base: position 316,268 of record DLUH01000001.1, read on the forward strand.
AAGTGTTTCATCTGCGCTTTGAGAATCAATCTGCTTGCCTCCCCGGATCGACTCAAGTGTTTTTTTAAATTCGGAGATATCAATATATTTTCCAAAAACACCTTTCATGAAACTTTCTTGAATATTGGCAATCAGCCAAGAATCAACTGCCAGATACTGATCCCCGTTGGCTGCCATTACCCCTTCGGCTGCCTGTAAAGACCGTACAAGATTTTGAGAGAGCTTAATATTTTCTTTGGTAACAGTCGATACGGCGGGCAACTTATTGGCGATGCTTTTAGCTTCAAGCTCTATGGCGGCTTTATCTGCATTCATTTTATTGAGTGTTTGGTGCAGCACAGAACCGCTATTGGTCAACTGCGCCCAAATAAGATGTACGGGCTCCACTTCAGGATTTTTATTATGCAACGCAAGCGACAAACCTGATTCGATAGCGCTTGTCATTTGGTGTGTAAGTTTTTCTAATATATTTTTCATACCTTTCCTTCTAGTACTTGTAATAGTATAATTCTGAATAAATTATACATCTTTAGTCAATGTGTGTCAAGTTTCTTTCGTATTTTTGTTAAATGATATTTTTATGTATCTAAAACCATACAAATCATTCCTTGATTCAAAAGCCTACTCTTAGATATTTTTAAATAAAATTATGAATCTGTATACCATATCTTAAAAAGTATGAACAAATACGCTTAATACACAGTAAAAGAGTATAAATGATTAAAAAAAGCAAAAGAGTGATTGCGTTAGGATTATTTTCCACCATAACTGCTGCCTACCTTTTTGGCAGTTTTGCAGAAGCAAAGAGCACTGCTGAAAAATCTACCGCCAAAGAAAAACTCGAAGCCTATATTAAATTCACACAGATACTAAACATTATCGAAAATCAATATGTCGACGATGTTAATACTTCTGCCCTGGTAGACAAAGCGCTCAAAGGACTCATGACCAACCTGGATGCCCACTCAACCTATATGGACGCAAAAGATTATAAAGATTTGACCGTCCAAACCAAAGGAGAATTTGGAGGACTGGGCATCTCTGTAGGAATGAAAGACGGCGCACTGACCGTAATTGCACCGCTTGACGGCACACCGGCTTTTACTGCCGGTGTTAAAGCCGGGGATATCATTCTCAAAATCGACAACAAAGCAACGATAGGTATGAATATTGATGATGCCGTTAAACTTATGAGGGGTAAACCAAAAACAGATATTGTTTTAACGCTTATCCGAAAAAATGAACCTAAACCGCTAGTCATAAAAATCACAAGAGATATCATCAAAATACAATCAGTCTATGCAAAAACAATTCAGACTGATGAGCAAATTCTCTACCTGGGTATCACTTCTTTTGATCAAAAAGTGGTTGAGGATGTCCAAAAAGCCCTTAAGGAGCATTCTAAAACCAAAGGGATTATACTTGATCTAAGAAACAACCCCGGCGGTTTGCTTGACCAAGCGGTCGGACTGGTCGATTTGTTTATCGACCAAGGAGTTATCGTTTCCCAAAAAGGTAAAACCAAAGAAGAAAATATCACTTTTGAAGCGCACAAAGAAAATACTGACACAACAACGCCTATTGTAGTCATCGTTAACGGCGGCAGTGCAAGTGCGAGCGAGATCGTCAGCGGCGCGCTTCAAGATTTTAACCGCTCTGTCACGGTAGGAGAAAAAACTTTTGGCAAAGGTTCAGTGCAGATAGTCATGCCTATCGGCAAAGAAGAGGCATTAAAGCTGACCGTAGCAAGATATTATCTGCCAAGCGGACGTACGATTCAAGCTGAAGGCGTTACGCCCGATATCATAGTTCATTTTGGAAAAATAGAACAAAACGATGATCCTGTTTTACTTAAAGAAAAGGATCTCAGCAAGCATTTGACCAGCGAACTTGAAAAAATAGAAACGACAAAAAAAATTGAAATCGATGCAAATACCACGATAGGCGAAGACAATGCAACCAAAATAGATGAAACAATCATTACTGAAGAGCAACTCTATAATGACGCTCAGCTTAAAAGCAGTATGGATATTCTCAAAGCACTTATTATTACAAACAAAGGGAAAAAGTAATGGCAAACAAAGCAATAAAAAAAACACTTGTCTATGAAGGCAAAGCCAAAAAAATATGGTCGACCGACGATGAAGCACTTTATATCTCAGAGTTTAAAGACGATCTGACAGCATTTAACGGAAAGAAAAAAGCTACAGAAGAAGGCAAAGGCGCCCTCAATAATAAAATTTCAACAGAGCTTTTTAAATATCTTAACAATAAAGGTATCTCTACCCATTTTATTGAGATGATTGACGACAACCATATGCTTCACAAAAAAGCAGATGTCATTTTAATTGAAGTGATTGTAAGAAACATTGCTACGGGGAGTCTAAGCAGAAACTTGGGTATTCAAGACGGAAAAGTGCTTCCTTTCACTCTGGTCGAATTTGATTATAAAAATGATGCGCTTGGAGATCCAAAACTCAATGACCAGCACTGTCTTATTCTTGAGTTGGTCAAAGATACTTCCGAACTTGAATATATCCGCTATGCGGCAAGAAGGGTCAATGAACTTCTTAAAGCATTTTATGCGCAACGCAATCTTACTTTGGTGGACTTCAAGCTGGAGTTTGGCCGAGACATTAACGGCAACATCATTCTGATCGATGAGTTAAGTCCGGATAACTTTAGACTCTGGGATAGCACCAGCGGTGAAAAAATGGATAAAGACAGATTCAGAGAAGGCTTAGGAGGACTAAAGGTTGCCTACGAAGAAGTACTCAATAGAATACTTGGAGTCAAATAGCCATTGCAAGCCAAAAGATTGGCCGACTCAAACATACAATTTGGTAAAAATTAGCCATACATTAAACAAAAAAAGCAAGGAGAAAAAATGAAAGCTATCGTAAACGTATTTTTAAAAGAAGGCGTACTTGATCCGCAGGGAAAAGCTGTACATCATGCACTTACTTCACTTGGTTTTAACGATGTAAAAGATGTGCGGGTCGGAAAGCAGATTATACTTGAGCTTACCGCAACGGATAAATCAAAAGCGGAAGCAGAAGTCACAGAGATGTGTGAAACACTGCTTGCAAACACAGTTATTGAAGATTACAATATAGAGATAGCATAATGAAAGTTGCGATCTTAAGATTTCCGGGAACAAACTGCGAATTTGATACAAAGTATGCATTTGAAAAATTGGGGCACACGACCGAGATTGTATGGCACGAAGAAAAAACGTTGCCAGAGGGAATAGACTTAGTGGTGGTTCCGGGCGGTTTTTCTTATGGGGATTATCTTCGTTCAGGTTCAATCGCTAGATTTTCGCCTGTAATGCAAGCAGTGAAAACCTATGCAGATCAGGGAGGCAAAGTGCTTGGTATTTGTAACGGTTTCCAGATCCTTACAGAAGCAGGACTTTTACCCGGTGCGCTCAAGCGCAATGATAATCTTCATTTTATCTCAAAGTATCAAAATCTTTGTGTCGTCAATAATGACAATACTTTTTTAAATAAATGCAACAAAGGCGAGGTGCTCAATATACCTATCGCTCACGCTGATGGAAATTACTATATTGATGATGCAGGACTGAAACAACTTGAAGAAAATAAACAAATTTTACTTCGCTATTGTGACAAAAAAGGAAATCCTGTTGTTGTTAACGGCTCTGTATCCTCTATTGCGGGTATATGCAACAAGGCTAAAAATGTCTTTGGCCTCATGCCGCATCCCGAACGCGCTCTAGAGTCCATCCTCGGTTCAGAAGATGGAATCAAGATGCTAAAAGGCTTTGAAAACTGATGTCTGTATTTCGTTTTTTTTGGGCAACATGGAGCTTCATTCTAATTTTTGCTTCTTTGCTAAATGCCCACAGCGAATATAAATACAGCTATATGCCAAAAAAGGTTTATGAAAATCAGATCTTTCCTGTTACTGTGATGGTTATAAAAAATGAGAATGCACAGACTCCTACATTCTCATTTGATTCAAGCAGTTCAACGCAGCCGCTTTTTAAAACACCGCTTAATGTTAAAAACGGGAGTGACAACTTCTATACATTTTACTTTAAAGCTTCGAAAACTGATATACCTATCCCAAGACTCTTTATCTCTTCTGCTGCACAAGATACTTCTCTTGACGGACAAACAATCCAGCTAGCCAAACTTCAAGGAAGAAAAGATTTTTCCGGTGTGCTTGCAGCTGATATGAAGATCAAAAATAATCAGGTGTCAAACTATGACGAATCCCATCATTTGCTCACACTTTCAATTGAAGCCTACGAAGCAAATCTTGAAGATATGCGTCTTAAAAACGTCATAGAGTGTGGCATTGAGGATCTTAATCGCGATCAAGCAAAAGTGCAGGCCGAGTTTTATGTGGTTTTGCCTCTTTCACAAAAAATGCTCACTTTTACCTATTTTAACACTATCAAACAACAATATATCTCTTTTGAGATACCTATTGAACTTGCCGATGCTTCCGTTTCCGCTCAAACAGATCTTAATCCGCAGGAAGACAGTTTTGAACAGCTCAAAAAATATGTTTTTATCTTTTTAGTACTCTTTTTTCTTTTAATGTTTATAGTCAAAAGAGATTTTTTCTATCTGGTATTTGGTGCTGTTTCACTCATTACGCTGCTGACTTTTTATATACCACACCAAAAAATATGTGTAAAACAAGGGGCGTCGCTTTATATTCTGCCGACACAAACCAGCACCGTTAGCACCAAAACTGATAAGGAATTTGAGTCGATGCTGCTTGGAGAACGCGGAGAATTTAAAAAAATTGAGTACCAAAAAGGAATCATAGGGTGGATCAAAAATGAAGATCTTTGCGAAAATTAGATTCTTTTGGGGTGCAATTGTTATTGCATTCGTAGTAGGAATACTCATGATACCCTCTATCGTGTTTTTCAATAAACACAAAGGTATTATCATGCACAAACTCAACCGTGTCATTCTCTTCCTTTTGGGCGGCAAGTTAAAACAAGAAGGGGAAATGGATACCGGTGCGGATATGTATATCATGAACCATCAGGGCATCATTGATATTATTGCCATGGAAGCCTTGCAGACCAATCATCTGCGCTGGGTAGCAAAAAAAGAACTATTTGGGATGCCCTGGTTTGGCAATTTGTTAAAATTTGGCGACATGATCTCTCTGGATAGGGAAAATAAAGCCGGGCTGGTAAAGCTGCTCAAAGATGTCAAAGAATCCAGAGATACAAAGGATAGAGCCGTTGTGATCTTTCCCGAAGGCACCAGGGCAAAAGGACAGGCCCTGCTCCCCTTCAAACAAGGAACCAATATGGTTGCCAAAAAATTAGGCCTAAAAGTCCAACCCGTAGTGATCACAGGAAGCAAGCATCTCATCGATGAACACAATAAAACAGGACACAATTCTACTATTACTTTTCACTTTCTTTCCGTTATTGACGTTAAAGAAGCCAAAGACGAGTGGTTTATAACAGTACAAAAAGAGATGCAAAAGGTAATAGACCATGAATATGCCCACAATTATCGCAGCCGTTAGCACCGGCGTATGCATACTTCGCCAGTATCTATCAATTAAAAAGGAAACCGATGCCAACCATCACTGAAGAAATAGAAAAACATATCAGAATACTCGTAAGACCCCTAAAGGGAGAAGAAGAGCTTGATGCCGTACTCAAGGTAAGGCTTACAAAAAAAGAGTACAAACTTTTAAAATCTTGGGCAGCCCAAACTCCCACAGAAGAGGTCTCTGCCAAACTCAATCTCACTGAAGAACAATACGGTGAACTCTCCACAAAACTTATCAAAAAACTGAATCAGGAAAAACTTAAACAAGAGCTGATGTTCTAATGTTTTAAACTCCAAACAAAGTCGGAGTTTAGTTTTTTCTTTCCTGTCTCAATTCAAATTCACTGACATTCTGAATGGTTTGCAGAACACTGTCCGGATTGAGACTGATAGAGTCTATCCCCATCTGCACAAGAGCCTCTGCCATTTCAGGATAATCTGAAGGACCCTGCCCGCAGATACCGCTGTGGCGATGGTTTCTTTTTGCTCCTTCAACGGCCATTTGGATCATTTTCATAACCCCTTCATCGCGCTCATCATAGTCAAAAGCTACGATCTCACTGTCACGATCAACGCCAAGTGTAAGTTGCGTAAGGTCATTACTTCCGATACTAAAACCGTCAAACAGCTCACTGAAGGCATCAATTTGAATAACATTATTTGGGATTTCACACATCACATAGACCTTAAGTCCTTTTTCTCCGCGTTTAAGTTCATACTTTTCCATTGTTTCAAGAACTCTTTTCCCCTCTTCAATGCGTCTGCAAAAAGGGATCATCAAAATCACATTATCAAATCCCATCTCTTCTCTGACACGCTTCATCGCACGGCACTCCAAAGCAAATGCCTCCTCGTATGCAGGATGGGTATAGCGGGCTGCACCTCTAAATCCTATCATGGGATTTGCTTCTTCAAACTCAAAAAAAGTACCGCCAAGCAATGTGGCATATTCATTGGTCTTAAAGTCACTCATTCTTACTACGCACGGCTTGGGATAAACGGATGCTGCAATAGCGGCAACCCCCTCAGAGAGTGTTTTGATGAAAAAATCATCATTGCTTATGTAGGCCTCCGTGAGACGCATAAGAGATTTTTGTGTTTTTATGTCTGTTTTTTGAGGGTGCTTGAGCGCCATTGGATGGGCCTTGATAGACGCATTGATGATAAACTCCATCCTTGCCAAGCCTATACCGTCCACAGGAAGTGAAGCGAGCGAAAAGGACATATCAGGATTGCCGAGATTCATCATGATCTGTGTTTTAGTTTTCGGCAAAGCATTCAAATCTATCTTTTGAATTTCATAATCCAGCATGCCCTCATAGACATGACCCACTTCGCCTTGGGCACAACTTACCGTGATTTCCTCTCCATCTTCCAATATTTCCGTTGCATTTTTTGCCCCCACTACCGCAGGAATGCCAAGCTCCCGTGAAACAATAGCTGCATGACAGGTTCTTCCTCCGCTGTTTGTAACAATAGCTGATGCGATTTTCATTAAAGGTTCCCAGTCAGGGCTGGTGGTTTGTGCAACAAGCACATCACCGGGCTTAAATCGATCAAGCGCAGCGGTATCGGTTATCTTACATACTTTTCCGCTTCCAATCTTGGTACCAACGGCATGTCCTGTTATGAGAACTTTGCCATTTTTTTTAAGGCGATAGAGTTCAGCAACATTCTCTTTTTTTTGAGACTCAACCGTTTCAGGACGAGCCTGCACAATATAAAGCTGTCCGTCTATACCGTCTTTTGCCCACTCTATATCCATAGGCTTGTATGCATTGGCTTTTTGAGAATAGTGTTTTTCTATTTTCATTGCATACCCTCCCAAGGTCACAATCTCATCATCACTAAGGCAAAAACGATTTTGATCTTCCTTGGGCGTTGGAATATTTTTTGTGTATTCTACGGCAGCAACTTTGCTGTTAGATTCATGGGTAAATACCATTTTTAAAGCCTTGCTGCCTATTTTTCTCTTGAGTACGGTACGAAAACCTTTTTCGAATGTAGGCTTATGAACATAAAAACTATCCGGATCAATACTGCCCTGAACAATATTTTCTCCGAGTCCATAGGCTGCATTAATAAACACCACATCTCTAAATCCTGTTTCGGGATCCATTGAGAACATGACACCGCTTGTTGCCATATCGCTTCTTACCATTTTCATAACCACTACACTGAGATAAACCCTGAAGGTATCAAATCCATGATCGTATTTGTAATGCAAAGACCGATCTGTAAAATTTGAAGCCAGGCATCGCTTGTAAGCATCCAAAAGCGCATCAAATGTTCCTATGTTGAGATAGGTATCATTTTGTCCTGCAAAGGAAGCTTCAGGGGAATCTTCTGCTGTTGCAGAACTTCTCACGGCCAAAGTCACCTCTTCGTTGTATTCTGCCTTAAGTTGCCCGAAGGCATCTTTGATTTGTGCCACAAGATCATCCGGCAAAACACAATCAAGAATAATTTCTCTACAGATCTTGCCTTTTTCTTGCAATTGTGCAACATTGTCATAATCGAGGGTATCAAGTTGCTCATGGAGTTTTCCCCATACATTATTGGCATCAAGTATGTGACGGTATGCTTCTGAAGTAATAGCAAAACCGTTGGGTATGCGTATCCCTTCTGCTGTAAGATTTTGATACATTTCTCCCAAAGAAGCATTTTTGCCCCCTACCAGATCCACGTCTTGGATACCTATCTCTTTAAACCATTTGATGTAACCGGACATACTCATCCCTCTTTTATTGTTTTATGTTTATTCTGACTATTTTAGTGTAAAAAATATTGATAAATTATTGTAGCACAATGAGGGTTCTGTTTTAATTGAAAGCTATTTTTTGCTATCAAATTAAAAAACAGTTTTATTTTTTGTCATAAAAAAGTTTTCTGGCATAATAAATATGCTCATCAAACTTCAATTCAAGCAGTTTTCCTTCGCGGATCAGATCATCGACAATACGCCAAGCGCTATCTGCTTTTTTCAAAAATGCTTCAACTGCTTCTTTTCGCATAGGATGAACCGCAGTAATGCTTAAAATATCCGATTTGGGATCTTCGGTAAATGCAAAAGCATTGCCCTCGTAGCCAATCAGCAATTCCGTATCAAGGCCATGCTCCATAAATATTTGATACGCCATGGCTAAAACCTCTTCTTTTGGTGCTTTTACCCACTCTTGTGCCGGAGGCCTGGTCGGGATAGAGATATAGCTTTTTGTAGGTTTTATGCTCTGCAGCATGGACGCGATGGCATTGAGCTCCTCTTTAGAGTCGTTTATCCCAGCGATAAGCATGGTTTCCGTTGCATAAAAGCCTTGAAATTGGAATCCAAAATCGATCATACCTTTTTGAATGGCTCCAAGATCCAAGTTTTTGTTGGGATGGTTTACCTGATGCCAAACCGACGGGGTTGCCGCATCGATTTTTAACGAAACCCAATCGGCTTTGCATAGCTCTTTTCTTACTTGCTCGTCCCATATCAATGAAGCATTCGAAATCACGGCAATTTTGATGCCAAGCGCGTGCAGCAAGCCGATCTCCTCTCCCAAATGTATATCAAGCGTCGGCTCTCCGTCAGGGACAAATGCAAGATAATCAACCGTTTCATTTTTTTCTATCGATGATTGCAACCGTTTTTCAACCGAAGAGAATACATCCTTCGGGTCATAAAAGGGCGTTCTTCCGATTTGATTGTGAAGCGTTTTGCCCAGCTGGCAATATACACACGCATAAGAGCAAATTTTCGGCGGGATATTGTTGATCCCTAAACTTTTGCCGAGCCTTCTAGAGGGTACAGGCCCGAAACTTAATTTTTCCAAATCTTCTTGTTGCATATCAGCCTCTTTCTTTGCAGCATCTCAAATGCTTTTTTTGTTTTTACGCTTTGCTTTCAAATTTCGGCAATCTGCCGGCACGATAGGCATCATAAGCCTCTCTTATCGTCATATCGCCTGCTCCGATATAGATGGCAACTTTTGATTTTTTCAGTATCTCTAACGCTTTGTTGCCCGGACCATTTCCAGTGATAAGCACATCAGGATTAAGCTCAAGTACCTTTTTTGCTGCCTGAAGTCCCGCTCCATGATCCATTGTTTCTGCATCCGTATTGGAGACAGCGGAAAATGAATCCTCTTCTTCATTATACATAGCCAAGGTATCTGCTCTTCCAAACCTTGGATCCATTGCAGAATCCCAACTTTTGCCCTTTGTCGTAAATATAATTTTCATATTAGCTCCTTACTATTTTTTTTATCTTTTCCCAGCTCTTTTCAATTTGTGTTTTAAGAGCACCATCGTCATATTCTACAATAGTTTTTGCTTGAGAAAGAGCCGCACTAAATGTTTCGTCATAAGAAATTTTTGATACCAACGGTATAGTTTCTTCCTCCAAAAAAGATTCTATCTGCTTTGTTACTTCGCTATTTAAATCATACTTATTGATAATACATGCTGCTTTCAAATTGAAGCTTTTTACCAGCTTATAGACTCTTTTAAGATCATGAAGTCCCGAAACAGTTGCTTCGGTGACCAACAATACCAAATCTGCACCGCTCAAAGAAGATATGACAGGACAACCCACCCCCGGGCTTCCATCAACGATCAGAAACTCTTTTTGGTTCGCCAGGGTTATTTTCTTGGCTTCATTTTTTACTTTTGCTACGAGTTTTCCGGAGTTCTCTGCTGCAAAACCAAGTTTTGCATGCACCATTTCACTTCCTGCTTTTATCTTCGAAAGATAAAAATCTCCGACTTTTTGGGTCTCCATCGCTATTGCCTCTGTGGGACAAATCCTAAAACAATACCAGCACCCCTCACATGAAAGGGGATTGACATGATGCTGATCATCTACTACATCGATCGCATCAAATCGGCACACCTCTTTGCACTTTCCGCAATTGATACAAAACGTTTCGTCTATGACGGCTGTCTCTCCGCTGCAAAAATCTTCCCGATATCCAAAATCAGCATCTAAAAGCAGATGCATATTGGCAGCATCCACATCACAATCGGCAATCACGGCATTCTCTTTTTCAAGATAGGCGAAAGAGGCGGCAAAAGAGGTTTTGCCTGTTCCGCCTTTGCCGGAGATAATGACGATCTCTTTCATCTTATGCCTCCGACAAACTGTGCTATCTGTTTCAATGCGGTTTCAAACTCTTGAATTTTTGGATAAATCAACTCGCCTTTAGAGTAAAGCTCGGCAATTCTTCTGTCGTTTGGAATTTTGGCAATGATAGAGATACCCTCGGCGCTGCAATACTCTTCTACTCCATTGTCTCCGATACCGTAGCGGTTGATTACTACACCAAACCTTTGACCTAAAACTCTCATTGTTTCTACTGCAAGCTTGAGATCATTGAGTCCAAAAGGAGTCGATTCGGTTACCAATATAACAAAATCGCTTCCGCGGCTCGCCTCAATGACAGGGCAAGAGGTTCCCGGAGGAGCATCAAACAGCTTGAGAGTATCCTGCGGAAAATTTTCGTCCGCATACTCTATGACTCGCTTAATAAGCGGAACGGCTTGCTCTTCTCCTATATCCAATCTCCCTTCGATAAAATCGAAATCATTAGCTTTAAAATGTTTCAAGCTCCCGATTTTTTTAGGCATCATAGGCAGAGAATCGGTCGGGCACAATTCAGAACAGGCATAGCAGCTATGGCAAAGTTCCGGAAAGACCAAAATTTCATCACCTACCTTTATGACTGCGCCAAATCTGCAAACCTCTTCACATTTTTCGCATAACGTACATTCCTCTTTTATCCATTGGGGTACCATCTTGTTGCACGCTTTTTCAAAAACCAAATCTCCTTCTATAAAGAGTTTGGAGTTTGGCTCTTCAACATCTAAATCCGCAAGCACAACATTAGTGCTTTTTGCCAGATAGGAAGAAAGATTGGTTGAGATAGTCGTTTTACCGGTTCCGCCTTTTCCGCTCGCTATGGTTATCTTCATTATAGACTTCCGGCACCCCTGCCGCGTCCCATACCGTGGCCTCTTCTTGTGCCTCTTCCCTGCATGGCTCCCAGTCCTCTTTTTATGCAGGTCTCTTTATCTCTTGGATAATCGGTATTTATATCTTCACCTCTTCTTTCATTTCTGCCAAGCCCCATACCGCGACCTCTTCCCACGCCTCTTCCCTGCATGGCACCTAATCCTTTTTTTGCATACATTTCTTCACCTTTTTCATTATTTTTATTATTATTTGCAAACATACCTTTTTCGCCGAGCATATGCAAGACTGTTTCGATATCTTTTTCCTGCGTTTCATAAGGCGTAATTGCCAATTGTTCAAGATTTTGTTTTAAGCCCCGTGAGTAAAACTCTATCGCAGCAAACATATCAACACCTTTTTCTGATAAAAATTTCGACAACATTCTGCCTGTACCAAAATGTCTTTCACCTTCTTTTGCAATTGGCAAATTTTCTTCTTTTACCATTTTTAAAATCGGATTTTCGATTACCTCAATCTTTTCTCCATCTACATAAATAACGATTTTTTTGCAAAGACCGATATGTTTTGCTATGGTTTCTTCATTGTTTGTTGGAAATGCTACTCTCATTATAATTCCTTTTTATATCTTATTTTTTGATCTTTCCCCGGAAGGCGGTTTACATACTGCGCTCATCTCTTTTGCAGATACCATACTAAAAACACCAACCAAACCGCTTTTTTTTCTTAAAAAACTTGCATACTTAAACATTTTTGTTTTTATCAAATTAATGCGCCGTCTGCTATAATTTTTGGACATATGTGCAAATCTTTTTTTAATTATAGTGCACATATGTTCGTTTGTCAAGAAAAATATTTTTTATTTTTATTCAAATAACACAAAATTAACATTTGTTTGTTATTATTTTTTAAATCTTATAAAGGAGTACAAATGAAAAAGACGGTTTTACTCATGGCTTTATCGATCTCTTTAACCTTGGCCCAATCAGCAAAAGTAGTTGAGATTATTTCAGAAAACACACTAAAAGTAGAGGAAAACGGCGCCGAAAAAAAGTTACACCTAAGCGGCATAGAGCTTTTTTCCAAAGCGAATAACACTAAGGAAAACAACATCACGGTCAACCCAAATGAAAGAGAAGCATTAAAAAAAGAGGCGCTTTCTTATATAGAAAAAATGCTTCCAAAAGGGTCTACTCTTCAATACATTACGGTTTCAAAAGACAAGTTTGGCATTCAATATGTATGGATAGATAACCATGAGCTCAACTACAAGATAATTAGAGACGGTTTTGCCTTGACTAACCCCGAAGACCCGTCGCTTCCAAGCGGGTTTAGAAACAGAATGCTGATTGCCCAAAATTATGCAAAAGAAAAAGGAATCGGACTTTGGGGCAAACATAAAGAGATGAGTGCGCTTGAAAACCAAAATGTCGTAGCTTGCGGATGCGGGTTTACCCGAAAAAGAGATGTTGCCTCTGACACACTCAAAAGACTGCAAGAAAGCCTTCCAAACTAACCACTATTTTTGATTGCTCAACAGTTTGTACAAATGCAAAACATCGCATTTGTACTTTTTTGTTTTCATATGCTAAAGGTATATCACCTCTTCCGGTTCTACGATATGCACTTTTTGATCAAACGTATTCTCAAGCACACTGCGCAATATAACTTGTTTATTTTCTTCGCCATGGATTAAGAAGATGCGGCGAAGATCTTCCATTTGCGATATCCATTTGACAATTGCAGACTGATCCGCATGCGCAGAAAAACCGTTGATAGTGTGCACACTTGCCCTTACAAGAATATCTTCACGATAGATTCTAACCCAGCGTGCCCCATCTACCATATGTCGCCCCAAAGTGCCTTCCACCTGGTAGCCTACAAAAATTACAGCATTTTTTCGATTCCAAAGGCGATTTTTAAAATGGTGAAGGATCCTCCCTCCCGTACACATTCCGCTGCCTGCAATAATGATCGCACGGCGATCAACTTCATTGATTGCTTTAGACGCTTCCACATCCGGAGTATAGGTAAGCGCCTCAAAATCGAAAATTGTGCCGTCACGCTTTTTAATATCTTGGCATTTGTCATTGAGCATATTCGAGTAGTTGTTGTACACCTGTGTAGCACGCGTAGCCATAGGACTATCTAAAAATACCTTGCATTGCGGCAATTCTTTTCTGTCGTGCATCTCTTTAAGAATACACAAAATCTCCTGTGTCCGCTCAACAGCAAAAGAAGGGATCAGCACATTACCCCAATCATTTAATGTATCAATAACAATACGTTTAAATTCTGCAATGGTTGCTTCAGTGCTTTGATGATTGCGGTCGCCGTAAGTCGACTCGACATACAAATAATTGGCATGAGCACATGTGGCAAGATCCGGCATTACCATATCATTCCCGTTTCCTATATCGCCGGAAAAAACAATCGTTTGTTCAACCCCTCGTTCCAAATAAGTAATTTCAATAAAAGCAGATCCTAAAATATGGCCGGCATCGCGATAAGTTACCCTAAGACCCTTTGCGGGCTCAAAAGACTGATTGTACTCAGGATAACGCCAAGTCAGACCAAGTGTTTCCTCTACATCCTCTTCGGTATAGAGCGGCTCTCTGACTTCTTCTTCGGTACCTCGCCGCTGCGCCTTTTTATAATTCGTCTCATAATCTTCCTTCATGATCTTGGCGCTGTCCAGCCAAATAATTTCAGACAAATCCCGTGTAGCCTGGGTAGCATAGATAACCCCGTTAAATCCTTCTTTTAATAATTTTGGAACACGGCCCGTATGGTCCAGATGCGCATGTGTCAAAAATAAATAGTCTATTTCGTACGGCTCAAAATGAAACGGTCCAAAATTTCGTTCTTCTTCCGGCCCTTGAAACATACCGCAATCAATGAGTATGCGAGGCCCCCCTTCAATAGCTAGCAAATGACACGAACCCGTTACTACTTCTGCGGCTCCGTATGAGGTAACTGTTGCCATGCACACTCCTTTTTGTTTAAGTTGTTATCATTCTACTGACTAAACTATAAATGTAGACTTTGTTTTTTGAATTTCATGCGATTTCAAAGATTTCTTGCTGGCCTCATCATCGGATCATTTATCCCATTGGGTATAAAATCTCATGATGTACCTGATCACATGCCTGGAGTATATCATCACTCAAAGTGACGTCCATTGCTGCCAAACTTGCATCAAGCTGCACAGCATTGGTCGCACCGATAATCGTTGAAGCCACAAAATCAAACTGTTTAGGCCATGCGATCGCCATCGTCACAGGATGCAGCCCGAAATCACTTGCTATTTTGAGATACTTTTGGGTAGATTTGAGTGTTTTATTGTTCATAAATCTTGCAGCCATCACTCTTTGTCTTTGATGAGGCGAATTGATATAATCGCTAAAACGCCCTTTTTCATGTATGCCTTCATTGTATTTACCGCTCAACACTCCGCCTGCAAGCGGCGAATACGGCAAAAGAGATATCTGTTCTTTTTTCGCTAAAACAGCCAGCTCATCCAAGAAACGTCTGTTTAGCAAAGAAAAATTATTTTGTATCGACTCAAAGGCTGCATATCCTTTAAACGCGGAGGTCATCAATGCCTTTGTCGTACCATAGGCTGTATCATTCGATGTGCCTATATAACGCACTTTTCCGCTTTGCACAAGCCGGTCAAACGCTTTAAGACTCTCTTCTATAGGTACCACCGTATCGGGCCAATGCATTTGATAAAGATCGATATAATCTGTTCCCAATCTCTTCAAACTCCCCTCTATGGCGCGCTCTATATGAAAACTGTCCATAGCCGTAAGCCCGTGACGTATCGGAGGGATAAACCATCCATTTGCTGCACCGGCAACTTTAGAGGCAAGGATGATGCTTTCTCTTGATTTGCCCTTCAGCCATTTTCCCACGATCTCTTCAGTTACACCTGCATCTTGAGCTGTTGGCGGCACAGGGTAGAGCTCGGCAGTATCATAAAAATTGACTCCTGCATCATAGGCTTTATCTAAGATTTTAAAAGCCTCTTTTTCACTTTTGCATTGCGTACCAAACGTCATCGTCCCCATGCAAATAGGGCTTACTCTTAAGCCGCTTTTTCCTATATATCTATATTCCATAATCTTCCCTTTTTGTGGCACTATAAAGATTTTGTATTATGTCCGCATCACTGTATTATAGCGTATCGATAGTATGCTTAGGAAATCTTATTCAACGAAATGGAAATGTTGAATTGGTGTGGTGCGTTGCGATGATAGAAAATTGATAAACGCAGAAGACGGAAAACCTTTGAAAGGTTTTCCTATTGTTTGATCGTTTTAAAATTTAACCTGCACACCAAAAGTAAATATTCTACCCTCATTGACTACGATAGACATATCTTCTCTATCATAATCTCCATCAGCATCGCTGTCTTGATATGCTCTTGCGGTATTATAATACTCTTTATCAAAAAAGTTATCCACTCTTGCATAAATGCTTGTATCAAGCCCATTGATTTTTGTGTCATACGCTATATTGAGATTTGCTACGGCATGCCCTGGGATCTGAATCCAGTTAAGTTCATCAACATAATAGGTTGAGATCGCATCAATCTCAGGGGAGATGGTAACATTTTCGTTGAACTTATAGTTCATGGCAAAATTCAAATGATGTTTGGGTACTCGAGGCACTTCATTGCCTTTAAGGTCATAATGCTCAATCGTGTAAGTACCCCAAGGATTACCCAAAAGCAGATTGAAATTATCATATTTTGTAAAAACCGCATCCGTGTACGTATAGGCCACATTGCAAGAGAGTGTTTCAGAAATATCACTATACAAAGCCAGCTCTAAACCTTGACTGCGCATACCGCCTATATTTTGAAACTGGCTGTTTATTTCATCTTCTGAAGCATATTGGCCTGAAGAAGACATAATGTAATCATCCCTTTCTATCCTGAAAAGACCGGCTTCGTAAGAGAAATTTTTACCCCAAACAGCACTTGTTCCTCTCACGCCGATATCAACACCTTTGGATTCTTCAGGTTTTAAATTGGGATTACTGTCAGTTCCGCCTGTCGGGTCTATATCTCCATAAAAAAGCTGCTCTATGGACGGAGCCCTAAATCCTGTAGAGAAAGAGGTATAAAAGGTAGTATGGTCATTGAGCTGCTTGTTGAGTCCTGCACGGTAAGAGTACTGATTAAAACTTTTATCAAGCGATAATGTATTCAAATAGTCAAGATAATCCAATTCAATTTTGTCATACCTAAGGTTGGTTGTCAACGTCCATGTGGGAGTGAGGGCATATTTGTATTCGCCGTAAATCGCATAAACGCTTTCATCGGTGGTGCTGTCTCCCGTTACGGTACCCGCCTCATAATCCGTCCACGTTTTGGTTCTGCGATTGTATGTTGACCAATCCACGGCATAAGAAGTTTTATTGTCGTATTCGTTTTTCCGAAGATCTACACCGACCATATACGCAGACTTGTCAAAAGAGTCTCTGAATTCACTCTTGATCCCTCGTTGTATCTGTTCGTATTCATTGTAGTTTGGTTTATAGCTGGGATCGGTCACCGGGTTATGATCACCGTCATAGTTGGCATATGCACTATAAAAATTGGTGTCATCGCCGTATTGGTAGACGTTCACAAGAAGGTTTTTGTTTTCATCGAAGTTTTTGGCATAAGTTGCAAACATTTTTAACAGTTTCACATCATACATTGCCGAGTAGTCACGCACCCCGTCGTTGCCTACAGTCCATATACTTTCAGGATTTATCTCAGCTTCGGTTTCTCCCGTTACGGTACCGTGAGAATTTTTTTCTCTGTCCGAATATTCAAATCCTGCAGTGATGTCGCTGGTGTCATCTAAATAATATTGAACCTTCCCGTTGATATAGTCTGTTTTGTACTCAGAATCTTCATAAAAGCCCTCTTTTTCACGCTTGCTTGCTTGGATGTATGCATTATAGTTATCTTTAGAAACGCCGTATTTTGCCAGATATTTATTGTATCCGTAGCTTCCCGATTCTATTTCAAATTTTCCCCCGGCATTTTGTGCGCCTTTTTTGGTTGTGATGATCACGGCACCTGAGAGTGCATCATCCCCAAACAAATAACTCGCTCCGCCCTTGATCACTTTTATACTTTCAATATTGTCCAGATCGATATTCACACGGCCTGTTCTTTCAAATACGGGTACACCGTCAATCACGATAGCAACACCGGGCTTTTCTCCCATAAAACGCTGGTTCTCCACTCCTCTGATGTGTATCTTAAGAGAGTCGCCGCTCTGTATCTCTGTGGTAACACCGGGAATTGCCTGCAAGATTTTTTGAATATTTTCTGCCTTGCTCTCCTCTACTTTTTCTCCGCTGACCGTAGCAACGGATGACGGTTCATTTTTTTTTGATTCGATTTTGTCATCTATGGTTGTAGACTCAACCTGAATCGTTCCCAAATCCGAAGTTTCTGCATGAAGGGCCATTAAACCAAAAATCATACTAGAAACAACAACACTGATCTTTTTGTTATACATATACTCGCTCCTTTTTATCGCAAAAGAGGAACAAAAGTAATCTTTTTATGGTATACTAAAAATGTTACATTTTGCGATGTAATGGGTGTTTGTTCGTATCTTTTCTATTGGCGTAGGAATACGAACAAGCCTCTTTTGCGTCAAATAGTCTATATAAACTTTGTTAATTTTTTGTTAATTAATCATTATGATTAATATTATTTTTACAACATGAATATTTATTCTTTATTTTCAAATAGTATAATGCAAAGAAAAAAGAATTCAGCATGCCAAAATCACATAAGATTATCTACGGAATCTACATTTTAGTTTGGATCATCATGGCGATCAATCCCAAATATCCCGAAGACTGGCTGGTAGAAAATATATTGGTTTTTCTTATATTTCCTTTCATTGTATGGATGGACAGCCGCCATCGATTTAGCATGGGTGCACTTGTGATGCTTCTGATATTTGCGAGCTTACACTCTCTTGGATCACATTATACCTATGCAGAAATGGAACATTTTGATGCGATCACCCGGCTTCTTGGATTTGAGCGAAATCATTTTGACCGTTTAGTGCATTTTCTTTTTGGTCTGCTGCTGTTTCGTATTGTTTTTGAGATGGTTATGCCTCATATCTCTTCAGTCAAAACAGCATTACTCTTTACTTTAACGCTCATCATTTCTATTTCAACGGCATACGAAATGCTTGAATGGCTGGCTGCAGCTATTTTGCATCCTGAGCTAGGTACAGCCTTCCTCGGAACACAAGGAGATGAGTGGGATGCACAAAAAGACACCCTGTGCGCTTTTGTGGGAGCAATGATCAACATTGCGTTTTATCGCAGTTATGCAAATCTATTTTGCCAAAAAGCTCTCTACAACAAAAATAAATAAACCATGTCCTACGAAATACTCATCCCAGCCATCATTAAAGGATTTGGAGGTTTAGGATTGTTTTTGCTGGGTATGGTCATAATGACAGAAGGGCTGCGCTCATTGGCCGGAGATATGATCAAAAATGCGCTCATGCGTTTTACCAAAAGCCCCTACTCAGGCGCTTTAACAGGCACCATTAGCACCATCCTGCTGCAATCCTCCAGCGCAACCACTGTTATGGCGGTCGGTTTTGTCGGGGCGGGTTTGATGAGCTTTCCCCAGGCATTGGGCATTATTTTCGGAGCCAATATCGGATCTACGGCAACGGGTTGGCTGGTGGCGCTGTTTGGATTGAAATTTAGCCTCTCTTCTATTGCAATGCCGCTTATTTTTTTAGGGGTCATCGGCAAGCTTTTCTTTAAAGGCAAAGCTGCGTCGTTTGGCTACGCCATAGCCGGATTTGGATTGATTTTTGTAGGCATTGCTTCCCTGCAAGAAGGAATGGGCCATTTTGAAGGCATCATCAGTCCCGAACATTTATCTTCAGGTTCTTGGGCAGGAAGCATAAAACTCGTCCTACTTGGTATTGCCGCAACGCTTATCACGCAAGCTTCCAGTGCGGGTGTTGCTGCTACGCTTACAGCGCTTTATTTGCACACCATCAATTTCGAGCAAGCAGCAGCTCTTGTTATCGGGATGGATGTCGGGACAACGGTCACAGCTGTACTCGCTTCGATCGGGGGCTCTGCAAGTGTTCGCCAAACAGGCCTCTCTCATGTGATATACAATTGTCTTACGGCGGTCATGGCGCTTTGTTTGATTGCTCCCTATGTATTTTTTCTTGAAACAATCAATCCTTCTTTTTTAGAGACGCATGCCGAGATAGCGCTTGTGGCGTTCCATACTTTCTTTAACACATTGGGGGTTTTGCTTATTCTTCCTTTTGCCAAACAGTTTGCTGCCCTGATGGAAAAGATCATAAAATCCGAAGAACCGCCGTTTACAAGAAGACTGGATAAGCAACTGCTTAAAGAACCCTCTCTTGCATTGGAGGTTGCACGCATCTCAATCGAAAGAGAGTTTGTAGCGCTTCTTGAGCATATCAATTTTATTTTAGGGGATTTCGCCTGCGGCAAAAGAACGGATTTGATCTCACTTCAACTCTCTTTGGATGAAACACAAGAGTATGTCGATTCGATCAAAATCCAGCCCAAAGAGGTTCACGAATGGCAGCGGATGGTTTTTCTTGCGCATCTGCTTGACCATTTGCAGCGTCTTCACGAAAGATGTGACGAAGATGCAAAAAGAGCCCACTATGCCGCTTCTTCGATGAATTTACAGGAAGAACGTAACGGTTTTTGTGCAAAAAATGAAAAAATTATAGAAGCGATTACTTCAAAAAACTTCTCGCTGGCAACCAAATACGCCAAAGAAAGCAACGAAACAATCAATAATGCTATCGAGCCTTTTAGGGAATTCATAGCTACCAAAATAGCCGAAGACAAAATCGATATTCCCGAAGGAAACCAACAGCGAGAGGCCATCAAATGGATCTCCCGCGTCAGTACTCATATTTGGCGCATCGCCTACTATCTGGAGCGCACCGTCATGGAAACGGTAAACTGACCCCTTTTAAAACTATGCTGTTTGAATGGCTTTAGCTGCTTGTCATATCTTGGTGCAGCAACTCATCAAAATATTCGCACATCGGATCATCCGGATTATTGCAAATGGGCAGCATCGTCGTTGCTTTTAGATGTTCTTTGTCCTCAAAGATCTTGGAAGCATAGTCCCAGTTGATAAGATCCCAGAACGTCTCAACATATTTTGGACGTTCATTTCGATAGTCGATATAGTAAGCATGCTCCCATACATCACAGACGAACAACGGTGTCCTGTGGTGTTCAATAGGCGTATGCGCATTGGACGTGGTCTCGATAAGCAGTCTGTCATGCTGATCAAGCACCAGCCATGCCCATCCTGAACCAAACTGTCCCGTTGCGGCCTGCACAAACGTTTCTTTAAACGCATCCATCGAACCGAATGTCTCTTCTATAGCCCTGCGAAACGGATCAGAGGGTTCGGTTTTCATCGGACTTAGCGAATGCCAGTAGAAATTGTGATTAAACGTTTGAGCTGCATTGTTAAAAATCGCACCATCAGACTGATGGATGATTTGCTCTAACGACATCTCTTCGTATTCGGTGCCTTCAATCAGTGCGTTAAGTTTGTTCACGTATCCGGCATGATGTTTTCCGTGATGGTACCGTAAAGTCTCCTCCGAAATATAAGGAGCCAACGCATCCATCTTGTAAGGCAATTGTGGCAATCTATGTTTCATCGTTTCCTCCCGCATTTTTATTTATAGTACCCTTAGTATGATTAAATAAAAATAAATTATGATGATTTATTTCTGATGGCCGTATTCTCTTGCGAGCCTTAACAAAAACGGATTTATTTCATACGTTTTAAAAGCGACTTCCTCAATTCTTTTAGCATTGAAACCGCCCTTGTTGTAGCAGATAACACTACAATCATCACCCTCAAGAAATCCGTCAATGGCATGTGTCACAAAATCAAAAGCCATCAAACGGTCATATACCGTAGGATTGCCTCCGCGTTGTATATGCCCCAGCACAGCGACTCTGGATTCAACGCCTATCTCATTTTCAAACCATTTGGAAATTTGCTGCGCATTGTCTAGGGCTTCAGATACTACGGCTATGAAATATCCCCTTCCCTCTTGAATTTGCCTGCGAAAAGTCTTTTTATACTCTTCAAGCTTATAGGGAATCTCAGGAATAAGACACATCTCCGCACCGCTGGTGAGTGCTGATACCAAAGCCAGATAGCCACAATGACGCCCCATGGTCTCAATGACAAATGCGCGGTTAAAAGAAGAGGCTGTATCGCGAATCGCATCTATGGCGTCCTTGATCACATTGAGCGCTGTATCAACACCTAAACAATACTCCGTACCTGCAATATCGTTGTCTATAGTAGCAGGGATACCGCAAAAACTGATCCTTTCACTCTCCTGGCTTAATTTCTGCATCCCTTTAAAAGAGCCATCACCGCCCAAAACAATGAGGCAGCTTATTTGGTGAATGTTGAGATTTTCGATAGCCTGCTTACGGTACCTCTCTTCCATGAAGCGTTTAGATCTCGAAGAGCGTATCTTGGTACCGCCTCTGGAGATGATGCCTGCAACATCATGATATCCTACACGATGGATGTCATTATCTATGAGTCCTTCAAATCCGTTGTAGATAAAGTACGGTACAAAATCCTTTGCAAAACTATACTCAACAAAACGCTTTAATGCAGCATTCATTCCGGACACATCTCCGCCCGAGCAAAGTATGGCAATATTTTTCACAGACTACCCTTTCTTTTTTTATAGTATACTTTACCACTATTCAGGAAAGATTTCAATAAAATACGTATGAACAATATCATGAAACTCATAGTCGTTGCGTGGTAGAATGACTCTTGACGATTACAATGCACCCTGTAAAATTCAAAATACAAAGAG
This sequence comes from Sulfurovum sp. UBA12169, assembly GCA_002742845.1. Classification (NCBI taxonomy): domain Bacteria; kingdom Pseudomonadati; phylum Campylobacterota; class Epsilonproteobacteria; order Campylobacterales; family Sulfurovaceae; genus Sulfurovum; species Sulfurovum sp. UBA12169. Next base: position 338,704 of record DLUH01000001.1, read on the forward strand.
AGACAAAAAAGAATATGCACAAAGAACCGAAGAAAAATAAAATTTCTCACAAGTCACGCCTCAAACACAATACAAAAATCGAAGAATATCCTGCCTGCACAATAGCTTATGAAGATACCGATTTTCTACAGTCAGATGAAGCAAGAAGCGTCAGACTTCATCTTGACTATCTCAAGGCTGAAATAGAAATGATGAAACAAGGAGTTAAGCACACCATTGTTGTTTTCGGAAGCACTCGTATTGTCCAATCCAATATTGCATTGGACAGGCTTAAAAAAATTGAAAAAAAACTCGAAAGCGAACCCCACTCCCCAAAATTGCTAGAGGCCTTAAAACATGCCGAGAGCATGGTGCGAAAAAGCATTTATTATGACGAAGCAAGAAGATTCGGTCAGATCGCGGGAAAAGAGGGCAACGGATCACGCCATCCTGCGGTCACCATTATGACAGGAGGAGGTCCGGGGATCATGGAAGCGGCCAACCGAGGAGCCATAGATGCAGATGCTAAATCCATAGGGCTCAACATTCAGCTCCCTTTTGAGCAGTCCCCCAACCCCTACATCACTCCGGAACTTTGTTTTGTATTTCACTATTTTGCTATACGTAAACTTCACTTTCTTAATCGCTCAAAAGCTTTTGTTTTTTTCCCGGGAGGATTTGGAACACTTGATGAACTCTTTGAAGTTCTCACACTTATTCAGACCAAAAAAAGTAAACCCATGCCTGTGGTGCTCATCGATAAAATATACTGGCAAAAGGCTATCAATCTTGATTTTCTCATAGAAGAAGGAGTAATTTCGCGTACAGATACAGATATCATTATCTATGCAGACAATGCGCAAGATGCTTGGGATGCGATTGTGGCATGGCACGCCAAAAACAAAACACCGCTTATTTAAAATAGAAAGGTCAGTACATAACTTTTGATTGTGCAGTTGCGTTAAAAAAATTTATAACAAAGAGGTAAAAAGCAACAAAGCCAAGTTATCGTTAACTTGGCTTTAGAGATTTTAGCGTCGACCGCCGCCTCTTGAAGTTGCACCCATACTTCCCATACCGCCTACATTACCCATACTTCCCATACTGTTCATGTGAGAGTTTGTTCCTTTATAGTAGTTGCCGTTATGGTTTTGGTGTTGAAATTGATTTTTCATTTGACTTTCAGCTGCTCTATTTTCTTGTTTAAGCTGATGCTGATAAGAATACTTTCCTGATTCTGCGACAACCTCTTCTGCTACTACTGCAGACGAACCTGCGACCAACAATGTCATTGCGATAAATAAAGTTTTTTTCATGGTGTTTCCTTTGGAGTGATTTTAATTACAAAAGGAGTATAAAAAAAGAGTGTGAAAATAGTGTGAAACGAAAAAAGAAAATTATCGGCGTCCGCCTCCGCCTCCGCCGCCCGGGCCGCCCATATTCATGCTTCCTATATTTGGATTTGAAAATCCTTTGTTAAATTTAAAATTGAAGTTGGATTTATTTTCATAATTGTAGCTTTCTGACTTATCTTTATTTTTAGATTTTTCTGTTTCAGGCAATCCTATTCCGTTGAAATTGCCGTTTTTGTTAAAGATAAAATTTGGCTGTTTTTTTGGTTTATTGTCTGCAGCTCTGATAAGTTTTTTTGATTTGCCCGTTTTTTGAAGAATAGCGCCAAGCGATTTTTCATTTGCGTATAAAGATACTTGCATGATAAGTAAATAGCTTAAAAAAAGACTTATCTTTTTCATACGTGCGCTTCGCCTTGTTTTTTAAAAGCATTATAATAAAAAAAAATGAATAATGTATGAAATCTGCTTTTGATTTGTGTGCTATAATTTTAATTTAGGAGTTTTGATGAATATTTTGGTACTAGAAGATGATATTGCCTTATCAGATATCATAGCTGAATACCTGCGGGACAATCATTTTGTTGTGGATGTCGTATATGACGGAGAAGAGGCATTAAGCCGAGCGTATGAATGCTCTTATGATTTGTATGTACTGGATGTAAATGTTCCGGCAATCAAAGGTTTTGATCTTTTAAAAATGCTACGCGACAAAGGCGACACCACGCCTGCTATCTTTATTACTTCTCTTAATGATATTGAAGATGTATCTGAAGGTTTTAAAAGCGGCGCGGATGACTATCTCAAAAAACCATTTGAACTGGCTGAACTTCTTTTGCGGATTAAGAACATACAAAAACGATCTTTTGCCCAGCAGCGTTCATCTGTCATCAAAATAGATAAAAATATCACATTTAATATAGATACCGAGTTGCTGATTGTAGACACTCAGAGTATTGCTTTGCCGCCCAAAGAACTAAAAGCCCTTAAATACTTTTTACAGCACACCAACACGACCGTTTCTTTCGACGATCTCTATAGAATTATGTGGAATTACGATGAAAACGCTTCGGCCGAATCATTAAGAGCGCACATGAAGAACCTAAGAAAATATTTTGCCCCCAACACGATTCAAAATCTTAGGGGTGAGGGTTACAGGTTTATTATAAAAGCAGATAATTAATGCAAGCCACAACCAAAAGTGTATTGTTTTTTTTGATTGTATACTTAGGATCCATGAGTATTTTCGGAGCAGGTATCGGATATCTTTACTATAGTGATCAAAAAAATGCCCTTATTGAAGAGATGCGGTCCGGCATGCGCAACAAAGCCATCAGCATCAACAGCAGACTTGAATATTATCACGAAACAAAAAGTGAGAACTTTACATTTTATGATGAGGGATACGGTATAGCCCTCTATGACCAAAACAAACAGCTTATCGCTTCGACATTTGACGATCCTATAGATTTTTCAAAACTTTTTTATGCCAACGGATTGGAGTATTATCTTGTTGAGTCTATCTTTAAAGAGTATCTTGGCGTAAAATATATTGTCATTAAACAACATCTCTCAACAGAAAAACTCAACAGCATTCTCAAGCAGATCGGCATCATAGCTCTGTTTGGGTTTTCTTTTTTGCTCTTTGTGTCGCTTCTTTTATCCAAAATTATGCTCTATCCTATCAAAAATCTGATAAATACGCTCAAAACATTTATGAAAAACACTACCCATGAGATGAATACCCCCATCAGCACTATTTTAATGAGCTACGAGCACATGGACAAAACAAATCTTACCGAAAAACAATTTCGCGCTCTTTCACGCATAGATATTGCCGCTAAAACGCTTTCGGGACTCTACAGTGATCTCTCTTTTGTTTCTTTTCATAACTATATCAAATACGAGGACTGCCCTATTGACGTCGAAGAGATTGTTTTGGAGCGCATAAGATACATGGACACCTTAATTCATTTCAAAGAAATAGACATACAGTATGACTTGCAGCACAAAACGATCAATATGGATAAGAGAAAGCTTATTTTAGTGATTGACAACCTGCTTTCAAATGCTATCAAATTTTCTAAAAAGAACGGAAAAATAAAAATCATATTGACGGAAAAATACTACAGTATAAAAGACGACGGGATCGGGATTTCAAAAGAAAATCAAAAAAAGATATTTGAACGCTTTGAATCTTCTCGTCTGCAAGATGGATTTGGAGTGGGACTGGATATTGTCAATCAAATCTGCAAAGAATACAATATCCGCATCCAGCTTAATTCTGAAGTCTCAAAAGGGAGCGAGTTTAAACTGATATGGCCGGCTCAGGAAATCCTGCGCCCCGCATAATAATCGATTTTCCAAACCTCATTTTTTTTAGAAAAATAAAGTTTTTTTTCTTTTTTATTTTCCGTAAAATGTACCGTCATCCTCTCTTCGCCATTCATTTCAACTTCCACAATCTGAATTTCCGGCGATATTTTTCTGTAGGCAAGCTCTGCACAGAGAAGTTCTTCTACTTTCTTTAAGGTCTTATCATCCTCTTCTATTTTTTCAAGAAGCGATTTAAATACCGGATTTTTCAAAGACAAACGCAACCCGAAAGCCTCGAGCGTCATCCGATACGATGAACCTACCATTAACTCTTTGAGCTTTCCAATCGAACCGCCATAAAGCAGTTCGTAATAACGGATGACTATTTCTTCAGGCTTCATTAAAATATCCGTGTTTTTTCTGTCACTCTTGTTTTGCATCGGCATTAAAAATTATTTTTAGCATCTTTGCCGACAAACTATGCTCTTGCAATGGCAGTCTGAAATGCTTCAAGATGGTTCAAGCTTCCTTCTTTTAAATTTTCATAAACACTAACCACATCAGCTGGCATACCTATGCATGCCTCTTCAAGATCTTTGATGTCTTTAATTTCGATAAGTTCCCCAACTTTAAGCGCATCCAGCAAAGACTCTTCTCCGCTCATCATAAGTTCATCATATAGCGTTTGCAAAAGCGGCAGAACAAACTCGCCAACTTTTGTTTCATCCACTTCGGAAACATCTACCCCGTACTTGACACAAAGCTCTCTGGCTGAATCCATATGTCTTTGCTCGGAAAGCTGGATGGAGGCAAATGTTTGTTCTTCTGTGTAAATATTTCCCAGCGTGACATATGCATCTCTGGCTACTTTTTCTTCTTGATAGATAAAAAAAAGTTCATCTTTCTGCTCAGCGGTAAGTTCCGATATTTCTTTTGGTCCTTTGGCATAAGCAGAAGCTGACATGAGTGTCATTGCACCCGCCGCTCCCGTCATCGCCATTTTTGATAAAAAACTTCTGCGGCTTTCAATTTTTTTATTCATTTTGTATCCTTTTTGTTTATTTGGGAAGCCTATTTTAAAAAGATAGTGTGAAACTGGTATGAAATTAATGCCGAGATTGTTTCACCCATCTAATCATTTTTTTTCTTTTCACAAACTACAAGCCAAATCAAGCCAAAAAACCTTAAGAAGAAATTAATCCAAAGCGGCACTCTCCAAGCGTAACAATCTTGCCTTTTTGCAGTTGTGCAAGGATGTACTTCAGTGTTGATTCTGCATCGGTTTGGGGCATTTCTTCTTGGATAATACGCAGTGCTTGCTCTTTGGTGGTTTTTGACCATTTTTTTTCGTAGATATATCGGGTATAAAACTCCACGTTCCTATACCCATCCCAATTCTGCAAAAATAGGCTCTATTTCCACCCACCACTGCTCCAGTCTGACAGCAACATCATTGATGGCATTTTCTTCTTCTTTCCACTCTTTGAGCTTTTCGATAACGGCAGGCTTAATCTCTTGTGAAATTTGATCTGAATGTTCAATATGTTCAATGGTTTCTTCTATTTTTTGCTTCACGGCATACTCCTTTTTTGTCATTGTATTTCATTATGATAGGATTGTCAATAGAAGATAAAGTCTACTTTTCCCAACTCCATAAAAGCACCAATACGCTATAATCCAGGCAATACTATAACCTACAAATGGAATATACCTATGAGTGAAACAACAAAAAAAGCTGTCTACAACCCAAAAGAAATAGAGGAACACTACTATAAAATCTGGGAAGAACGCGGTTATTTTGAAATTGACGGAAACCGTAACATACAAGAACCGGATAAACATTTTGCCATCATGATGCCCCCGCCAAACATCACCGGAAGCTTGCATATCGGCCATGCCCTAACCTTTACGCTGCAGGATATTATCACACGCTATAAAAGAATGGACGGTTTCAAGACCCTTTGGCAGCCCGGTACCGATCATGCGGGTATCGCTACACAGAATGTCGTGGAAAAACATCTTTTGGCCGAAGGAACTACCAAAGAGGCGCTCGGCAGAGAGGCATTTTTGGAGCGTGTCTGGAAATGGAAAGAGTACTCAGGCGGAACCATCGTACATCAGATGAGAAAACTCGGCGTCTCTCCGGCTTGGTCAAGAGAGAGATTTACGATGGATGAGGGTCTTAAAGAAGCGGTTAAAGAGGCTTTCGTTCACCTCTACAATGAAGGGATGATCGTCCAGAACAACTATATGGTCAACTGGTGTACGCATGACGGCGCCCTTTCAGACATCGAAGTCGAACATGAAGAAGTTAACGGCAAATTCTACCATATGAATTACCATTTTGCCGACGGAAGCGGATATGTCACGGTTGCAACCACAAGGCCGGAGACTTACTTTGGCGATACCGCGATCATGGTAAATCCCAACGACGAGAGATACAAAAACATCATAGGCAAAGAGGTTGTCTTGCCGCTGACGGATAGAAAGATCAAGGTCATTGCAGATGAGCATGTCGATATGGAATTTGGAACGGGGGTCGTGAAAGTCACGCCTGCGCACGACCAGAACGACTACGAAGTCGGAAAAAGACATGATCTTGAGTTCATCACCGTATTTGACGAGAAAGGCATCCTGAATGACTACTGCGGCGAATTTGCAGGGATGGAGAGGCTAAAAGCCAGAAAGCCGATCGTAGAGAAATTGGAGCGTGAAGGATTTATCGTCAAGATCGAAGAGCATGTCCATCAGGTCGGCCACTGCTACCGGTGCAAAAACATCGTCGAACCGTATATCTCCAAACAGTGGTTTGTACGCAGCGAAGTGGCAAAAAAAAGTATCGAAAAAACCTATGCAGGGGAAGCGAAGTTCCACCCGCCGCATTGGCTCAATTCTTACCGTGCATGGATGGACGAACTCAGAGACTGGTGCATCTCCAGACAGCTTTGGTGGGGACACCGCATCCCTGTATTTTACTGCGACGACTGCGGTCACCAGTGGGCAGACAAGCATGACGCTCCTGAATCCTGCCCGCACTGTGCAAGCAAAAATATCCATCAAGACCCCGATGTGCTCGACACATGGTTCTCCTCGGCCCTTTGGGCTTTCTCTCCGCTTGGCTGGGGAAATAACGGAAAAATGGCCGATACTTACAATGATACAGATCTGAAAGATTTCTACCCCAACTCGCTGCTGATCACGGGGTTTGACATCATGTTCTTCTGGGTGGCAAGGATGATGATGATGGGTGAACACTTTATGGGAGAATTGCCGTTTAAAGATATCTATATGCACGCGCTTGTGCGCGACGAGTACGGGGCCAAAATGAGCAAGTCCAAAGGAAATGTCATCGATCCTCTGGATATGGTCGAAGAGCACAGTGCAGATATCATCCGCTTTACCCTCGCATTCCTTGCAGTTCAGGGACGCGATATCAAACTGGGCGCGAAGAACCTTGAACAGTTCAGAAACTTCACCAACAAGCTTTACAATGCAAGCAACTTCCTGCAGATGAATGTAGATAAGTTTAATGATCTTGCTGATACGAAAATTGAAACACCCCTTGGTCATTATATGCAATATAGATTATCTCTTGCAGTTGAAGAAATGAGAGATGCTTTGGATTCATATCGTTTTAATGATGCTGCTTCAATCCTCTACAGATTTGTATGGAATGAGTTTTGTGACTGGGGAATAGAATACTCCAAAGCCTCTAAAGAGTCTATTCCTGAACTTGGAGCTATCTTTAAAGAAACTTTGAAAATGATCTCACCGTTTATGCCATTTATTGCAGATCATTTGTATCATAAATTGAGTGGGACTTCATTGGAAGAAGGTGAATCTTTGATGATAAAAAAATTTCCTAATGATATCCATAGAACAATAATTTATGATAATCTCTTTTCACATATTGAAGAGGCGATTACTGCTATTAGAAGAGCAAAAGTTGTTATCGATATGGGTAACAGCAAAATAGCTAAAGCATATATCAAATCAAATCTTATAAGCAATGACCCAACAAAATTATTTAGTATTCAAACTGTAAAACCATTTATCCAAAAGCTTGCAAAAGTTGAAGATGTTGAGTTGGTTGATACGAAAGTAGAAAATGCTGTTACTGATATTGCAGATACTCTTGAAGTCTATATTCCGACCGAGGATATCGATCTAAGCGCCATCATAAGCAAACTGGCCAAACAAAAAGAAAAATTGGATAAAGAGATCGCCAAACTCAGCGGCATGCTCAACAATGAAAGATTTGTAGCCAATGCCCCCGCGCAAGTGATCTCAGAGAACAAACAGGCACTTCAGGACGCTCAGGAAAAGATGGATAAAGTCAAAGCAGAGCTTCAAGGACTTGGTGCATAAATGCCCGACAAAGCCTGCAATGCTCTTTTTGCAAAAGCGCATAAAAAACCAAAGAGATCATGCTGTACATACAACAGGACGGAAAAATTGTTTTTTGATCCAAGAACGCATGTAGTCATTTTAAATATTTAAAAAGAGGAGTATATTATTTTTCAAACAATAGGTTTGCCGCTTATAGTGCTGCTTCCTTTTTTGGGAGCAGCAATCGTAGCCGTTGTTGCGCAAAAAAATAGAATTGCAAGTGCCTGGGGAGCAGGAACTGTCGCCATACTCTCCATGGCCATATTGACCAATTTGGCATATTTGCCATTTGAAGGACTAACGCTTGTTCGCTCTTGGAACTGGATACCCTCCATCGGACTTGCGTTTGCCTTTAGGCTTGACGGATTAGGGCTTCTTTTTGCTTATTTGATCCTCATCATTGGTTTGCTTGTTATTATATATGCAAGATATTATATCTCCTCACGCGACAGCATGGGAAGATTCTATTCTTACCTTTTGCTCTTTATGGGCTCGATGCTTGGGATTGTCCTGTCAGAAAACGTGCTTCAGCTTGCGGTATTTTGGGAGCTCACCTCGCTGAGTTCATTTTTGCTTATTAGCTATTGGCAGCACAAACCCGAAGGAAGAGACGGCGCAAAAATGGCATTGACCATCACAGGTGGCGGCGGACTTGCGATGCTTGCGGGCATATTGCTGCTTGGACATGCAGCAGGAAGCTATAATTTAAGCGATATCCTTGCGGCCGGCGATGCGATAAGATCACACTCTTTATACACTCCCATTATTTTACTTGTACTGCTTGGAGTATTTACCAAATCAGCTCAATTTCCATTTCATTTTTGGCTTCCCCATGCTATGGCAGCCCCCACGCCTGTATCGGCATACCTTCATTCAGCCACCATGGTCAAAGCGGGTATCTTTTTGCTCGCAAGGCTTTACCCTGCCCTTAGCGGTACGGAAGCATGGATCATACTGGTTTCAACAGCGGGTATGATTACGCTTTTGCTTGGCGCTTTTACTGCTCTGTTTAAGCATGACCTGAAAGGACTTTTGGCTTATTCTACCATCAGTCATCTTGGTCTCATCACCTTGCTTTTTGGCTTTTCGACTCCATTGGCTACCGTGGCTGCTCTTTTTCATATCATCAATCACGCCACATTTAAAGCATCACTTTTTATGGTTGCGGGCATCATTGATCACGAAACAGGAACCAGAGACATGAGGCGGCTAGGAGGCCTGTGGGATTTTATGCCTCATACGGCGACCCTGGCAATGATAGCAGCCTCGGCTATGGCCGGTGTTCCTTTGCTCAATGGATTTTTAAGCAAAGAGATGTTTTTTGAAAGAACGCTCATCGATGAAACGCTTTTAAATTTTTTGTCCCCCCTCTTTGCTACGCTGGCGGGGGCTTTCGCAGTGGCATATTCTATCAGGTTTATTCATAATGTATTTTTTAACGGTCAAATAAAAGATTTGCCAAAAAATCCGCATGAACCCCCCAGGTTTATGAAAATACCTGTTGATTTACTGGTTGTTGCTTGTTTTGCCGTAGGAACACTTCCCATGTTCACTGTGGCTCCTTTATTGGCTATTGCTGTGACAGGGTCGCTGCAAACTCCGCTTCCTGAGTATTCCCTTGCGCTCTGGCATGGTTTTACTTTGCCGCTCCTGATGAGTTTTATTGCATTTTTTGGGGGAATTTTTATTTACCGCCAAAGAAAAGCGCTATTTGCATGGTATGAAAAAAACGTATCGCGAATTGACGCAAGAGTGCCCTACAATAAAATACTCAATGCTCTATTTGGTTTAGCAGACTATATCACTTCAGGATTCAACAAAGAGTCTCTGCAAACAATGATTGCATGGACGCTGGCAGCATCATTTTTAGCAGTATTTGCAGGATTCTCCTATGGAGATTCGCCACTATTTGGCAACAGAGCTTTTTTGAGCATGGATTGGATTGCAATCGCGGTTGCTTCCATTCTTATCATAGCAATCATTGCAACGGTGCTGATGCATAAAAACAGATTGGCTTCACTTGTTTCGCTTGGGGTCGCAGGACTTATTGTTTCATTGATATTTATTAAGTTTTCAGCACCTGATTTGGCTTTAACCCAACTTAGCGTTGAAGTGGTGACGATAATACTCATACTGCTTGCGCTTTATTATCTTCCGCAATATACACCAAAAGAATCATCTAAATTCAAAATAATCCAAGACCTCATTCTCTCTATTGGCGGAGGCGTAGGCGTTTTTGTGCTTACTTTGGCGGTATTAAGCAGAGAATATACCGCTATTGGAACCTATTTTTTAGAAAATGCGCTCACAGGCGGCGGCGGAACAAATGTCGTCAATGTGATTTTGGTTGATTTTAGAGGATTTGATACCCTGGGAGAGATTACTGTTTTAGCGATTGCCGGACTTGGCATACTTGCCATGCTTCAAGGACTCAAACTCTATGCACCGTCAAAAGACATCCATGGGTTTGCCTGGTCAACAGATATCTATCCATCAATACTTCAAACACTTGCGAGATTGCTGCTTCCATTGATGCTCATGGTGAGTATCTATATATTTTTAAGAGGACATAATCTTCCCGGCGGAGGATTTATTGCCGGGCTCATTGCTTCCATAGCGCTTGTTGTTCAGTATCTTGCAAATGGAATAGCATGGACAAGAAAAAGAATTCCTTTTGGTACCCACAATCTGATTGCTTACGGATTACTGATTGCTGTGGCGACAGGACTTGTATCAATGGCGATCGGGTATCCGTTTTTAACTTCTGCCTTTACGCATCTTGATTGGCCCTTGATCGGGGAATTTGAGATTGCCAGCGCTATTGCTTTTGATCTGGGAGTCTTCCTGGTTGTGGTTGGCACTACCGTTATGATACTTGTGCAGCTAGGTAAACTAAGTCTCAATTCCCACAAAACTCACAAAAAAAAATCTAAAGAGGGGCAAAACCTATGGAAATAATACTTGCTTTAATTATTGCTGTTTTAACGGCTGCGGGTATATTTTTAATACTCCGGGCAAGAACCTATCCTGTGGTTTTGGGACTTACCATGCTTGCTTACGGCGTCAATCTTTTTTTATTTGCCATGGGAAGATTGCATATTGACAAAGCTGCTATTTTAAAAAATAACGCAGAATATGCCGATCCTCTTCCTCAGGCACTTGTTTTAACAGCCATTGTTATCGGATTTGCCATGACTGCATTTGTCATCGCACTTTCTTTAAAAGCCTACAGTAAATTTGGAAACGATCACGTAAACGGAACACCCGCAAAAAGGAAAGACAAATAATGCATCTAGCTATTTTGCCCATTTTAATTCCTTTGATGGCAGGGATTTTATTGCTTCTTGTTAAACATTTTGGACTAAAAAATCAAAGAATTTTATCAGTTACCATGATGATAGTTTTGATCATCATCTCTTTTTTGGCATTGTTTCAGGTTTTACAAAACAATCTCGTCATCTATGCGGTTGGCGGTTGGCAAGCTCCTTTTGGCATCGTCTTGGTTCTGGATAGGTTATCCATTTTAATGGTTATCGTCACATCACTTTTAGCCCTTGGCGCATTGTGGTATGCCATAGCCAGCGATACAGACAAAATGGGTGCGCACTTTCATGTCCTTTTTCAATTACAGCTTTTTGGTCTAAATGGTGCTTTTTTAACGGGAGATCTCTTTAACTTATTTGTATTTTTTGAGATTTTACTCCTTGCTTCGTACAGTCTGCTGCTTCATGGTGAGGGCAACGGAAGAACAAAAGCCGGGCTTCATTATGTGGTGATCAACCTTGTAGGATCAACTTTATTTTTATTTGCAGTTGGCACGCTCTATGGGATTGTTGGCACCTTGAACATAGCAGATCTTGCCAATAAAATATCTATTTTACCAAGCAGCAATGTAGGTATTGTCGCAGCTGCTGGACTTTTGCTTTTGGTTGTATTTGGATTAAAGGCGGCTATGTTTCCGCTTTATCTGTGGTTGCCCGGTGCATACAGCAAAACGTCGGCTCCTGTTGCGGCGCTTTTTGCCATTATGACCAAAGTCGGAATTTATGCCATCATAAGAGTACATGGTACTATTTTTAGTGACAATGCCGGTGAACTTGCGAACTACTATGCACCTTGGGTATTGAACGCCGGGCTTATAACACTTGTTATGGCCACTTTTGGCGCCATGAGCGCAAAAGAACTTAAAAATCAGATAGCTTACTTAGTGCTTGCTTCGGTGTCAACACTTCTCATTTCCATAGGAATGCATAGTGTTGCCGCCATGAGCGGGGCAATTTATTATATGATTCATTCTACGCTTATAGCCGGCGGCTTTTTTTTGCTTTCAGATATCATTGTGCGTTCAAGAGGCCAAATAAGAGGAAAGCTTATAAAAGCACCTTTATTTAGCAATAGTGTTTTTATCGGCAGTTTGTTTTTTTTGTATGCGGTCGCGATCGCGTCAATGCCCCCTCTTTCAGGTTTTTTTGGAAAACTAATGATACTTTTTGCTGCTATCGATCATCAGCACGCAGGAATAATTTTGACTGTTGTTTTGCTAAGCGGTTTGTTTATTGTCGTCACTTTGGCAAAGACCGGCTCTCAGATATTTTACGATACGGACAATTCGGTTGAGCCGATTCACACAAAGATCACGAACAAATATTTTTCTCCTGTACTATTTTTATTTATATTTGCTCCGCTTATGGCAATCTTTGCAAATCCGATCACCGAGTTTACCCATCATACAGCAGAAATGATCTTTAATACAAACGCTTACATTGAGGCGGTTTTAAATATCTCCACGGAGACACGCCAATGAAAAAAATAAAAACTTTTTTACCGCATCCCATTCTAAGTATCGCGCTGGTATTTATGTGGCTCTTGCTCAACAATACATTATCTGCAGGACATGTTATGCTGGGTACCATTCTTGCCGTTTTGATACCCTGGTTTACCTCTGATTTCTGGCCTGAGCAGATTTGCGTAAAACATCCTTTAACTTTTTTGAAATTCACCGGCATAGTAGCGTACGACATACTTGTAGCAAATATTGCTGTTTCGAGGCTGATACTGGGTCCGAACAAAAATCTAAAACCAACCTTTTTCAATCTTCCGCTTGATATAAAACATCCTCTTGGGATAAGCCTGTTAGCCAGTACCATTTCACTGACGCCCGGTACTGTGAGTTGTGATTTGAGCGAGGATAAAACATATCTCATCATTCACGGTCTGAGCATAAACAATATAGATCAAGCTATCGATGAAATAAAAACAAGATATGAAAAACCGCTTATGGAGGTATTTAAACTATGCTAGAATTTGTACTTTCTGTTGCTATTGGTATGATTGTTGTGGCACTTTTTTTAAATGTCTACAGGCTCATTGCCGGTCCCGGCATACCCGATAGAATTTTAGCCTTAGATACACTTTACATCAATTCCATTGTATTGTTAATCCTTTTTGGTCTGTACCTTGGAAGCACTTTATACTTTGAAGCTGCTTTGCTTATTGCGGTAATGGGATTTGTAGGCACCGTTGCGCTTAGCAAATATTTGCTTCGCGGCGATATCATAGAATAAGGGAGATAACATGTTTGAAATTGTACTGGCTATACTTGTTTTTGTGGGTGCTTTTTTTACACTGGTTGGTTCTATCGGCATCGTGAAGCTGCCGGATTTTTTTACGAGACTTCATGGTCCCACAAAAGCTACCACTTTGGGTGCGGGAGCTATTTTAATAGCTTCGAGTATTTTCTTTTTTGTCAGTTCGGGCGAATTGAGCCTTCATGAAATTCTTATTACGCTTTTTTTATTTATAACTGCTCCGATAAGCGCCCATCTAATGGCAAAATCAGCCTTGCATTTAAAGCAAAAAGAAAACAATAAATAGTGCTGAAAAAAGCAAAACCATAAAAAGAGTATAGGCGTATATGTCTAAAAAATCATTTTAAACGCAAAGATATCTTTGCGCAAACTCATCTTGAGGCATTGGTTCATTAAAATAAAATCCTTGATAATATAATTGGTCATCAAGTTCCGCAAGCAATGACTTCTGTGCTTCATTCTCGACACCCACTACTATTGTTCTATAATTAAACTGTCTGCCTATATCCAGTATTGCTGTCAACAATGCAATCTCTTTTGGGTCATCTACAATATCTTTTATAAATTCTTTGTCAATTTTTAGTGTATTGCATGACAGCCTCTTCAAGTAAGCAAGAGAAGAATATCCTGCACCAAAATCATTGATAGCACATTTCACTCCATGCTCCTGCAGAGTATTGATGATACCTTGGGCATATTCAAAATTATCTATCAAAGAACGTTCCGTAATTTCAAGCATAATGGCATCAGATTCTATGTGATACGCTTTAAGTTTTGCTAAAAAAAGCTGAGCAAAATTTTCCTCAAGCAATTGTCTGGCATTCACATTGAGAGAAATATACGAAATACTCCATTGATTTTCTTTTTTCCAGTTCGCAATAATTTGACATAAAGCATCCACCATCCACCATGTAATTTCTCCCAGCAAACCTGCTTTTATAGCCAACGGTATAAAGTCTGCGGGTGCAAGCAACCCTTTTTCGGGATGATTCCAGCGTATCAGTGTTTCAGCCCTGGCAACTCTATTGTCTTTGATAGAAACAATCGGCTGAAAGAAAACTTCAAATTGGTTGTTAGCAACAGCTGCGGTAAGCTCATGCTGCAGCATAAAAAGTTCTTTTTGTGCTCTATCCAGGTCTTCATCGTAGTAAGAGAGATGTTTTTTGGCTTTTTTGGCTTGATACATGGTAAGATCGGCATGACGAATGATCTCTTCTATATTATTCTCTTTTGGATCAACAACAATAATGCCGATACTCGCCTGAAGATGCAAATGAAAACCTTTAATAGCAAATACCTCCAAAAAAACATTTTTTATCTTTTCTGCATATGCTTCGGCATACTCTTTTGTTTTCGTTTTTTCCTCAAAAATATAGGGACGAACAATAACAAACTCATCACCTCCCAGCCTGAATATTTCACATTTTTCATCTAAAGTTGTCTTTAGTCGGTCAGAAACGGCTATCAAAACATGATCGCCCACGCTATGGCCTAAAGAATCATTGATGCCCTTAAATTCATCTAAATCCAAATAATACAAAAGAGAATAAAAACTGGTATGCTTTTCGTCTTGAATAAGCTCTTGCATATAATTCTTAAGTCCTCTTCGGTTCAAAAGCCCTGTCAATTCATCGTGCTGCGCCATATAGGCCAACTCTTTTAATGCAAAATGTTCTTTGGTTTTGTCGTCAACAATGACGATGCCTCCCAGCCGCTTACCGCTGCCATTTAAGGGAAAACATTTTGCTTCCAGCCAAAGCACTCTGTCTTTAGAGATAGGGTATGTGCCGGCATAATTTTGAGAATGCCCCTCCAATGCCTGCTCCATCGCGGCAAACAACTTTCTCTCCGGCAACAGGTTTAAATCAAATCCCATCATCTCTTCGGCATGCTGGCCGAAAAGCGTATGAAACTGGGGATTAAAATTGGTGATATGCAATTGGGAATCATAGGAAAAAATTGCCATTGGCGCTTCTTTGAAAATATCATGAAGCATCATTTTGCTTTCCTGAAGCTCTTTATTTTGCAGGCTTTGCTTGTATGATCTTGCTATCATCATCAGCTGCGATAGATAATACAAAACAATCAGCGCCACAAGAACACTCTGCATCTGCAGATAGCTGCCGGCCAATGTCGCAGCAATAAGAGGAAACAGAATGATAGTAATATATCCTATGGCAATACGGGGATCAGCTGACAAAGAGATAGCCGAAGCAGCCGTAATGCCCACCAGCACGGTTACAATAAAAAGCTGATAATACGCTTCTACGTAATGGATAAAAGCAAAACCAAGCAAAGAAATCAAAAAAGCTGTTGTAAATGCCATGCAGGCAAACCGCTTATACCAAACTTCCATTGTATAGGTTTGGGGCATTTTTTTAAAAATGTATGCTTCTTTCAGTCGATACAGCAACAAAGAGCCCAATACAGCACTCCAAATCACTATGGCATACGAAAGCGAAGAAAAAAGGAAAACAGCTGTCAACACCACAACACTCATTGCAGCAAGAATGCTTTTTTCAGATAACACATACAATGTACTTATGACCATCTGATCCGTACTTTGTAATTTTTTTATTTTTTGCAATAAATTAATAAAGTCCATAAAAGATTATACATTAAAATTGTATTTACACTATTTATTTTTTGTATCTATCTTCAAAAAAATCAATTTTTTATATACAAGCTACTAATTGTTATATAAAAAATAGATTTCTAAAATTTTTTGCTCCGTCTTTGCTTGATTCAACTTTATCGGTTATATCATGAAAGAAAAAACACAACTTGCTCTGTTCGATAGTTTTTATCTCTTTGATTTTATCAAGATTGATCAAATAAGAACGATGTATCCGTACAAAATTATAGGCTGCAAGCTTTTTTTCGAGATCAGATATTTTTTGCGTACAATACGAAAACCCTTTCGACGAACGCAAAACAACTTCCGTAAGATCTGCCTTGATATAATAAATCTCTTTGGGATCAAGAAGATAATAACTCTCTCCTGCTTTGCTCATCAGTCTAAAGGTTGTATCATTTTTTCTTTGCGTATTAATGCGCTCAATATTGTTTTGCAACTGCTGGATACTGTAAGGCTTAACCAGATAGCCTGCTGCACCAATATCAAAGGCCTTTAGTGCATGTTCGCTGTAAGCCGTTTGAAAAATAATGGCAAGATCTGTTCGGTGATAGCGAAGCTCATATCCAAGTTCAAGGCCGTTTGTTTGCGGTATATTGATATCAAGCAGCACAAGATCAAAATGAAATTGCCTCACAAGATCAACTGCCGCCTCGGCGGTTTCACACTCTACAATATCCATATAGCCAAGAGTATTAAGCATTCTTTCAAGCCGGGCCAATGCCAACATTTCATCATCTACGATGAGTATTTTCATAACATCCTCCAAGATGAATAATAAAAATAGGCGGATTCGTCTGTGCAGCCTCCAGATATCCTTCGCATAAAAGCATAAGCCTTTGGTTTAGATTGTTCAATCCGATTCCAAAAGAGGTTGAACGCATCGGTTCTCCGTCATTTTTGACCATCAATTGTTTTTTTTCTTCATCAAAATAGAGCGAAATATGCAATGATTTTTGTGTTTTCATGCCGTGCTTGATCGCATTTTCTACTAACAGCTGAATCGAAAATTTAGGCAATCGCAACGCAGGAATATTTTCTTCCTGCTTCCAATGAATTCTACCCGAAAACCGTATATTTTCCAATGCGATATAATCTTGTACATTTTGCAACTCTTCTTCAAGAAAAACAAGCGCCTGCTCTTTCATGGTATTACGCAAAAAAGCAGACATTCTCAGCAAAGCTTCTTCTGCTTTAAACGGATCGCAATGAATCAGTTCTGCAACCGAATTAAGCGCATTAAACAAAAAATGCGGATTAAGCTGTGTTTCCAGCGAGCGCAAACGGCTTTGCACATAACAATGATCTACTGCCTCTTTTTCATTGCGCATTTTAACAAAACGATACAGCAGCGCTCCGAAAATATAGGTCAATACGCCTATTGCTACAGCAATATTGGTCAGATTGATATCCAGCGGCGGCACGATCTCTATACTGATTTTTTTGGCTGCCAGCGTGCCTGCAATCGTACCAAAAAAGCCTGAAAAAAAAGAGAAAACCATTGCCATAGATAACCAATATCTTTTATGCATCTTGGGTAAAATGATTTGATTCATAAACGAAACAGACACTAAAGAAAACAATGCAATCATAAAACCAAGGGCAGCCCCATACTGTATGCCCGATACCCAAGAATGCCCCAAAAGTATGTATCCCAGCATAGAGAGCAACGCAGCAAAAAAAATGCCGATCATCAAAATATACAGCCAGTCAGTCACTTTAATGCGTAAAGCAATATCATGCATGCAGCAGCCTTCTAAGATTTTCAACACCCAGCATCACGCCGGGCCATCCTTGTGCGGCATAGACAGTATCTCCCACCTGATAAAGTCCTTTTATGGGTGTATCATTACCGGGAAGTGTAGGTAAAAAATTCTCCATTGTAACAGCATTGCCTCCCAATTGCGAACGGTTAATATAACGCTTGAATGTTTTTGGCGTGGCTGCAAACCGGTGAACGATCTGCTCCTCTTTGATATCGAGCATATCACAGATAGACTTTGTCAGCGCGTCTTTAAGTGCATTTTTTTTAAAACTGTAGGTTTCTTTTTCTTCCCACCATCTTGTATCGGTATGAACGGATGCCGTGATGCTGCGATAGCCGTCTTTGCATAATAGCGTATCGCTCGGATCAGAGAAAGAGACAAACACTGCATTCGAAAGCGTATGCACAAAAGGCTCGTTTTGTATCAGCTGATAATGATGCTGAAACTTTTTCTCGCTTTTAATAGTCATGTAAAGCATAAATGAACTTTGATGATTGTCGAGTTTTTCATATGTTTCATAATATTTTTTTATTCGTCGATCGTCAAAAAGTTTTGCACTATCGTAGACTGTTGTATTGAGTATCACATTTTTTGCATAAACGGTTTCATTTTTGGTGTGCAGCGCATAATAATCGGCCTCTTTTGTAATTTTTTTTATCTCTGTTTTGCGTCTAATGTTCTTCATTTTGGATGTCATTTGATCAAACAGCCGGCTAAAGCCCCCCGGCACATAATGGGTTTCGTTAAACGTATACCCCAAAGACAACGCAGCGGTCAAAAAATTTATCTTACGGGAAGAAGCCTGCGCCACAATAAGAATCTGCGCTTCGAGGAACTGCATATACTCTTGGGAGATGTCTCCGTAAAAATTCTTGATGAAACGATAGGCATCTGTACGCAAATAGCGCTGAAATCTCACCATTAAAGGCAAATAGCTCATCAGCGAAACGCATTTTTTAAACAATGTCCGATTGCTGTAATAGTATCCACTTACAGCATAAAACTGTTCTCCTATCTGTTTTACCAAAGACCAAAATTCGTCATGTTTGGGATGCGGATAGTTTTGTTTTACTGCGGACAAAAACGTCTCAAGATTCTTGTGTCTTGGTGTGACTTTGCCGTTTTGCACGACGACAATAGAGGGATCACTGATCATAAGATCAGGCACAAAATCAATCGCATCAAACATGGATTTGACATGATGCCCTTCTTGGTATCCTACAAGAGTTGTTGCGCCCGTATTGTATAAAAACCCCCTATGCGAAAATGATGAACTGCATCCGCCAAGATAGGGTTCTTTTTCAAACAAAACCGTTTCAAATCCTTTAGCATCAAGATAAGCTGCAATCGTACTGCCTCCTATACCCGATCCCACCACAGCATAATCAATCATACCGGCGTTTTCATGCTTGTATAAAGTTTAGCAATACATTCGACAAAAGCAGGATGATCATTGGGTGCTTTTGCAACACGGTACTCTTCAAATCCCATCTCTTGTGCAATATCGCGATATTCGATATTCAGCTCAAATTCGGTTTCGGAGTTATCGATCGTAAATGCGATAGGGTAGATAATGACCTTTTTCATTTTTAAACTTTTGAGCTTGTCGCTCAAATAAGGCTTGATCCACTCAAGCGGCCCAAGACGAGACTGATAGGCAAGATGGGTTTTATAAAAATAGATTCCTTCTTTGGCCAGCGCTTTACGTGCATAAAAAAGATTGCGTTTGATATGAAGCTGATAGCTATCCCCTTTTTCTATGATCTTTTTGGGCAATCCGTGTGCAGAAAAGACAAGCTCAAATTCGCCCGCATCGCACCCCTTCAATGCCTCCTTGATACGCTCAGTAATTGCAGTAATATAATCAGGATGGCTGTAGTAATGATCTACTGTTTTGATTTTTGCCTTAATGCCATGATGTTTTAGCGCACTATACAAATCATCCATAGAAGAAAGCGTTGTCGTTGAAGAGTAATGCGGATAGAGCGGTATCGCGTAGATCTCATCGGCATCTTTTAGATTTTTGAGTATATCGCTTGCAAACGGCGGCGTATAGCGCATCACCATATGCACCGACGCATCAACGACAGATTGCAGTTTTGAAACAAGATTTTCGGTATAGCCAATAATCGGCGATTTGCCTCCGAGTGCCGCATAATTGCTCTTTGCTTCCTCTTTTCGTTTCCATGTAATAATTTTAGCGATCAGCTTCCTGATTGGTGCAGGAGCGGCAATAATGCGCTTGTCATTAAACATGTTGTTTAAAAAAACTTCTACCTCATCTAAGTTATTGGGTCCCCCCATATTCATCAGCAAAATAGCACGCTTCATAATGTCACCTCTTTTTATTTATTTTACAAAACAAAAAGTATATTTTGTAGTCCGATTTTGTTTATTCGTTTAAAAATGCAACGTTTTGCCTATGATCCTGCGATATGTTCAAGCGCCTCATCAATATTTGGAAACGTAAAGGTAAATCCTTGATCCATCAAAGCTTTGGGATAAACCTCTTTTGATCCTGTCAGTACCGAAGCGGCTTCGCCGTACATGATTCTCAATACAAACTTGGGTATCGGCAGAATAGTCGGCCTTCGAAGTACTTTTCCTAGCGCTTTGGTAAAAACATAATTGCTTACAGGATGGGGAGAGACCGCGTTATAAATGCCGGTAAGCCGATGGTCTATTAAAAACCGGTAAATTCCCATCAGATCCTCTATGTCTATCCAGCTTGTCATCATCTTTCCGTCTGCAATGATGCCGCCTACCCCCAACCGAAACGGCGTAAGCATTTGTGCCAATGCTCCGCCCTCTTTGCCAAGAACCACTCCAAAACGCAGTATTGCCGTAGGCTTGTTGCATAAAAAGGCCTCTTCTTCCCAGCGGCGGGCCAAATTCCCCAAAAAATCATCGGCCGTTTGCGTGCACGACTCATCGCATTTTTGGTTATCGGGGTAAATACCTATGGCGGAAGTTGAGATAAAATGAGATACTTCGCTTTGATTGATTGCCTGCACCAGTGTTTTGGTTGTTTCGATTCTGCTTTTTTGCAATATCTCCTTGTAAGGATCGCTCCATCGCTTTATGATGGGGGCGCCGGCAAGATTGATCACTATGTCAACACCTCGGAGTTTTTTTAAAATAGCTTCCTGATCGTCATTTCGATGAATTATGACACAATCAAAAAATATTTGCTGCAACGCTGTACCTACAAATCCGCTTGCTCCTGTGATTGCTATTTTCATTGTATACTCCTTTTTAATTATTATATGACATTTAGTTGTAAGTTGGTAGTATTTTTTTGACAAACAGCCCCTTTAAGATGAAAAAGTATGCCATACTTTTTTATGGAATATACATTTTTATATGAGAGTGTTATCAACTGTAATGCTAAGTGGCTCTTTGCCTTTCATGTCGATACTGTAGCAATAAAAAAGAGGTGTCAATGAATCCTTCCAAAGTTAGTCGAGAAAACGTCTCAAAGATGACCGACCTACCCAATGTCGGCAAGATAGTCGCCCATGATCTTGCATCCATCGGCATTACCTGTCCTGAAGATCTTATCGGCCAAGACCCTTACGCGCTTTATGTGTTGTTTTGCCGCACCTTCAAAGAAAAACAAGATCCCTGCACACTTGATGTGCTGATGTCTATCACTGATTTTATGAACGGGAATGAACCCAGGCCATGGTGGGACTACACTCCTCTAAGAAAAAAACGCTATGGCGAAAACATCATTATTGCCCTAGACTGATCAGCAAACAGCGCTGCCGACCCTCTATCCCTGCTGCAAACATACAAGATATATCATTGCGGCTTTTCGACCATGATCTCTTTACACGCCGCAGCATAATGCCCGCGGCCCAAAAAAAGAAGCGGCTCTTTGCTTTGGTGTGCATTGACATAAATGCGCACCACATCGGCAATAAAAACCGTATGATCCCCGTTTGTATAGGTATCGCACACATTGCATTCATAGATAAAATCAGACGCATCAAGAAGATGATTGCCGCTGATATCAACCTGTTGGCTTTTAAGCTTGCTTGCTGCAAACTTGTCACACTCGTTTCCGTGCAGCCGCCCCATCAAATCGACCGTTTCATAATATTCATAGGGCAAAAAATTGAGTGTAAAACTGCCGTGCGCATGCAAAAGCGCATGGGTATAGTTCTCTTCGCGTACCGCAACGGCGTAGCGAAAAGGGGACTTTGAGATCGGCATATGCCAAGATGCCGCCATCAGATTGCCCTTACAGGCCAAAAGTGCGGCGACTCTCGGTTGGGAATGGCCGCTTTTTTCCGGCGTCTCGTAAACGTTAAACATCAGTACTCCTTTATATGGCATACAACCGCTTTTTTATCTGTCCTGTAAGTATAACGGCGATGTGTTGTTTGCCGATGTGTGAGTTTTTGCATGTTCTACAAAAATCAATTTATCCGTATCAAACCCTGCCGCCTTGGCTTTTTTTATCAAATAACGCTTGGTTTCTTCATCCAAAACCGGCGTTCGAGAGAGTATCCAAAGATAAGAGAGATCAGGCCCGCTGATAAGCGAGTATCGCCCATAGTCAAGATCGAAGATGATATAAGAGCCGTAAAATGGGCCAAAGAAAGAAACCTTCAAAAAGCCCGTATCGGGAGTTTCAACGAAATACGCTTTCCCTTCGGCTTCTTTCCAATGTTTAGACTTTGTATCAAACCCTCTGTTGATGACCTTCACTCCTCCGTCTTCCCTCAAACTATACGTTGCGCTTATCTGCTCCAGCCCTCTTTCAAATGAATGATCAAGCCTTGCGATCTCATACCATGTGCCAAGGTAGCGCGAAAGCTCAAATTCCTTCACGGGCATCACTTTTTCAGGCCTCTCTACACATCCTCCCAATAAAAACATTGCTATAAACAGTATCATACGCATACGTTAACCCCTTTTATCTATTTTGGTACTTAATCATATTTTTTCTATCGAAATATCAAACGTATCAATCCTATTCCAAAAAGAACCGCCGCAAAAGGTTCAAGCGAACAGTCCAAAAGCAAAACAAAAATAGCACTCAAAAGAAATATTATCCCGATTATTACAGGAGACAAAGACTCTTTTAATGATTTTTTCAAAGTTTCAAGCTGCGGTTTTGAAAGCTCCACCGAGAGTTCCCCTTCGCTCATGCGATAGAGTGTTGTTTTAAATGCTCTGATGTCCATGGGCAAACTTTTAAATTCATCGATGATCATTTCAATGATGCTCTCACCCGCGCCAAGCGCTCTTGGAATATTTTGCTGAAGTATAGGCAGGATATCTTTGATACCGTTAAAATTTTCAATATAGGTGGTGCCCAGTCCTTCAATAATAGCACTTACGCGTAAAATATAGATCGCTTCTTGAGGGAGCTTGAAGGGAAGATTTCTTGTCTGCTCAAGCACATCAAAAGCCAACTTCTGCATACTTGAACTGTCAAGCGCATCGTTGTTGAAAATATCAAACATACGCTGTGTAAACTCTGCGAGTTCTGATGTGGGAGCATCATATGCCACCGTACCGAGACGTTTGCATGCACTTATATAGCGTTCATAATCCTCTTCGTTAGCGGCCTTGATAAGTTCTATAATGGCGATGCGTGTTTCATTGGGTACGCTCTTTACCATGCCAAAATCAAGCAAGATCAGCTGTCCCTCTTTGGAGACAAGAAGATTTCCCGGATGGGGATCAGCATGGAAAAAACCTTTCACCAGCATCTGTTCGGTATAAAAACCCACCAGCGTTTTTATCAGAGGCTTGATCGCAATATTGTGTTTTTGCAATGCTTCTTGATCATCAAATCGATACCCCTCTTCAAAACTCATCACCAGCGCATCGTCGCTGGAAATATATCCATATACTTTAGGGAAGCGAATCTTCATATCTTCATACATTTTAGAAAATTTTATGAGATTTTCACGCTCCTGGTTGAGACTGACTTCCTTTAGAATCATCGAGGCAAATTCCGCGATCACCGATTCTATAGAGTGCTTGGTATAATGCGAGAAGAGCGGCCTGAAAAGGCCGTTAAACATTCTCAAAATCAGTATATCCGCTTTAACCTGTTTGGCTATCCCTTCACGCCTGAGCTTGACGGCCACTCTTGTCTTTTCATCCAGCCATGCTTCATGCACTTGACCTATGGATGCCGAAGCGATAGGTGTCTTTTCAAAGCGGTAAAAAGGATTCTGTGCAAATGCACGATCAAAAACACCCTGCATTTGCGCTTGGCTCATCGGAGGCAATTCATCATGAAGTGTTTTCAGCTTTACTAGGTATTCAGGCGTAAAAAAATCATTACGTGTTGCCAGCACCTGGGCAAGCTTGATGAAGCTTGCACCCAAATGGGTAATCCTTCCCACAAGCTGTTCAGGCGAAAGCGCTCGCACAAAAAGAAAGCTTGAACGCTTTTTGATTAGCAGATAAAGCGTCAGCAAAACAGTAAAAACCCTCCATATCCGAAGTGGCGAATAGAGTTTTTGCATCGATTATCTGTCTTTTAGCGCTTCAATATCTTTTTTTGTGGCCAGCTCCATCTCATTGATAACCTCTTTGAGGGCTTCTTTGATATGCGATTTCAATTTCGCTTCTTCTTCTTCACCCCGCGTTTTTAAGTTTTCGATAAATTTTTGGGCATCTTCTTTACTTACTTTGCCTTTTTCTTGCAACTTTTCAAGCTCCTCTTCCACTCGCTCTTTTAGCAGCACTGCACCGCCCAGTCCGGTATATAAAATATCTTTTATCATTTATGACTCCTTTTTATTTATTATATACTATTTGGAATGATTTTGATAGGAAAAATTTGTCTGTTCATACTGTTGTGCCTTCTTTACTATCATTGCAATCATACTGCGAAACACGAAATAATGCGCTGGTATCATCATATACCAATACGCCCTTCCCCAAAGCCCCCGCGGATAAAAATAGGCTGT
Source organism: Sulfurovum sp. UBA12169 (assembly GCA_002742845.1). NCBI lineage: Bacteria > Pseudomonadati > Campylobacterota > Epsilonproteobacteria > Campylobacterales > Sulfurovaceae > Sulfurovum > Sulfurovum sp. UBA12169. Next base: position 363,670 of record DLUH01000001.1, read on the forward strand.
CTGGATCAGTTCGTTATTTTTTATCTTAAATTCAAGCCACGCTTTTCCGGGTACTTTCATCTGGGCACGCAGCAAAAGCCGCTCATTCTCCACCAGGTCTTCCACTCTCCAAAAATCAACACTCTCGCCAACTCTCAGCTTGTGATGATGGCGTCTTCCGCGTTTAAGTCCTGCGCCGCCGATTATCTTATCGAGCCATCCTCTGATTTCCCAAAGCCAATGATATCCAAGCCAGCCTTCCTTACCTCCAATGGAGCAAAATGTGCGGTAAACTGCTTCTTTGGATGTTCCACTGATCTCCATACGCTGACGGTCCATCAAGATGGCCGCAGAAGGATCGTTCTGATGCTGCTCCCATAGATCTGTGCCGCCGCCTGCATCGCTCCAACGGCTGTGTATTTGATTTTGTTCCATTTCTTTGATAGCTTTTTGTACGGCATTTTTAAAAGGGCATGGATGGATATGGGGAAAAAACTGCTTTGCATGATGATTTTGAATAACCACCTCCGAAGAAAGCCCCTCGATCAAAGATTTGGCGATATTGTACGGGACAGGGGTAAAGATATTAAGCCAATGGGAAGAAAACTTGATCGAAAGAACAGGAAGCGGCAGAATGAAACGTTTCAAACCCAATGCATCGGCACATCCTAGCATCATCTCTTTATAGGTCATCTTTTCGCTGCCGATATCTACTACCAAATTTTTATCATAAGGAAGGTCTTTGGCTTCATTTAGATAAGAGATCACATCATCCACTCCTATGGGTTGTGCAAGCGTGTTGACCCATTTGGGCGTTACCATCACGGGAAGTTTTTCCACCAAATGCCGTATGATCTCAAAACTCGCACTTCCCGATCCGATGATCACGCCTGCACGGATCCAAACAGTCTGTATCTGATCAGGTCTGCTTGAAAGGATCTCTCCGGTTTCTATACGGCTGAGAAGATGCTTGCTGGCATGCTCTTTGATGCCAAGTCCCCCAAGATAAACAATGCGCTTTACACCCTTTTTGATCGCCGCATCCAAAAAGTTTTGAGCACTTATTTTGTCCAATTCTCTATAATTTTCATGCCCTAACGAGTGTATAAGGTAGTAAGCGACATCTATGCCCTCAAGTGCATTTTCAAGAGATTGCATATCAAAAGTATCTCCGCGGAATACTTCGGTACGCACATGAACGTTTAACTCTATACTTTTAGGATTGCGTACAAGTATCCTTAGGGGTACTTTTTCATTTAAAAGCTTCTGCTTAAGCCGTCTTCCTATATAACCGTTTGCACCTGTAAGTAATACTTTCATGTGATTCCTTTGATGATGTTTGAATCATTATTAAGTATACACCAATCCTCCCAAAAGAAACAACCCTACTACGGGGCCAACCGTTCGATGCGCCATCCTTGATCGATCTTGGTATAAAGGATACGGTCATGCAGACGGCTTTCCCGCCCTTGCCAAAACTCTATTTCCGAAGGGATGATCCGATACCCTCCCCAAAAATCAGGCAGAGGCACATCTCCTTTTGCAAATTTCTGTTTCATTTTTTCGATTTGCATTTGCAGCATCTTTCTGGAACTTATCACGCTGCTTTGATCGCTTACCCAAGCGCCGATCTGGCTGCCGCGGGAACGTTTCATAAAATACGCCATCGATTCAGTTGTGCTGATCTTTTCGCATACCCCTTTGATCCTGACTTGACGCTCTAGGTCCAGCCACAAAAATTCTGCAGCAACATGTGTATTTTGTGCGATCTCTTTGGCCTTGACACTGTTATAGTTGGTAAAAAAAACAAACCCTTTTTCATCAAATATCTTGAGAAGCACAGCCCTGATATTGGGAACATTGTCGCTTCCGCTTGTTGCTAGAATCATCGTATTGGGATCGATGATCTGCGAATCAACCGCCTCTTTAAACCACTGCTCAAACAACACCAGCGGATCGGAAGGCACGCTGTTTTCATCCAGCGTAGCTTTTTTGTATTCTGTTCTCATATCTTGCAAATCTAACATGCATTATCCTTTCTATTTCAATCGCCCTTTAAAATATTCCAAAGCCCTCAAGGCAGCCTCTTTGTGACGTACAACGGGTTTTGGATACCCTTCTGTCTGATGTTCGAACAAAAAGTTTTCATCATGCAAATCTTTTGCCTCCACAAAGGCAAGCTCAGGAATCCATTTTTTGATATAACGTGCCTCTTTGTCAAATTTTTTGCTCTGCATATAAGGGTTGAAGATGCGAAAATACGGCTGCGGATCGATACCCGTCCCCGCGCTCCATTGCCACGAAAGTATGTTGGACGCCGCATCATAATCGAGCAAATATTTCGCAAAAAACGCTTCGCCCCATTGCCACGGCAGCAGAAGATCCTTCGTAAAAAACGACGCGCAGATCATACGCACTCTGTTGTGCATCAACCCTGTGTTTAAAAGCTCCCTTATGCCCGCGTCGACGAGGGGCACACCTGTCATCCCTTTGCAAAAAAGATCGTATTTTACCTCATTTTCTATACCTTTGAAGCGGTATTTGTAATTTTCTTTTTCCAGATAAGGGAAATGATACAGCAGATAGGCATAAAAATCACGAAAAACCAGCTGCCTGAAAAACGGCTCCGTTTTCACTCCCTGCTTTTTTTGCTCTGCTAAAAATCGCAGTACCGCACGCATGGAAATGGTACCAAAACGCAGATCGCAGCTCAGATGCGATGTGGCCTCTTTGTGCATACAATCTCTATCGGTTTCATAGGTGTGAAGTGTTTCTTTTAAACGGTCAAGTTTTATCTTCGGGCTTTCGACATTGGGTATATTTTCGCTAAAGCCAAGCGATTCTATCGCCAACGGAAGGCATGTTTGCTGTTGCCCTTTAAAAACCGTCATCCCCTCATAGGAAGCACCAAAAAGCCGCTGGCCTTTGGCAACCGCATACGCGCTTAGATGCTGTTTTGAAAAGTGTGCTTTTGCTTTGTTGTAAAACGGTGTAAAGACCAGATAAGGCGTTCCATCCTCTTTGAGTATCTCGTTTGGCTCAAAAATGTACGTATCGTGAAGATAATGAAAATGAAGGATATGCGATACCCTGATATCTCTTTGCCTGGCGTATGCATCATAATCCCCGCTAGCGGCTACTTCATCAAACCCCAGCGTTTCTAGATACGCAAAGATCTCGACAGGATCACCGAAAAACACCTTCAGATCCAGATCTTTCTGCCTTAACGCCTCTTTTAGTTTCAGCACAGCCTGAAAGATAAAAGAAACGCGCCTGTCATTTTTTTCCAAATGTTCCAAAATATTCGTATCAAAGATAAAAACAGGCAACACTTCTCCGTCCAGCGAGAGCAGAGGATTGTCCTCTCTTCTCAAGTCGCGCCGAAACCACAGTATCCGTTTCATTTTCCGCTTTTTAGATCCGAGCGCAAAGCAAGCTCTTTGGGATAGGGGCTTAGAAACTTTTGGCCCAAAAGATATGCGGCTTCATATTTTTTGGCAAGCATATCCAGCGTACTCAAAGGCACAATCAGCGGGATGATCCGATCAGCATAATCTTTGATCTGTTCATGCAGGACGGTTTTTTCCACTGCATTGAGTTCTTTTTTTAAAAATCCCGCCATATGCTCAAGCACATTGCGCGTTTTTTTGATGCTGCTTTTGATGCCGATCGTCTCTTTGAAGAGCCTCTCGTACGTGCTTAACACTTCATCAAACGCAAGTTTATCCATATTGCCTACGATAGTGCCCAACACTCTGTAAGAAGTCTCGTCTTTGGCATGAAGCAGAAATTTGTACGTTTGATGAAACGCCACCAAATCGCCCATATTCGGCGATGATGTCTTAAACTGCTCAAAATGGTCATATGCAAACAGCTGCATGATGAAATTTTCCCGCAGCCAGGGATCGCACAGCCTCCCCTCTTCTTCCATGGGCAGCAAAGGAAAACGGGCTTTGCACATCGCCGCAAACATTCCGTCGGTTTTGCCGATCGAATAGCCATTTGAAAGATAGGCGATCGTACTTCCAAGTCCGCAGCTTGGGGATTTTGCCTTAAAAATGATGCCACTGATACCCGCTTGATTGACTGCCTCAAAAGCTTCTTCGCTTGTCTTTTTAAGCGCTTCAGTCATGTCGGCACCGTTTTTGTTGGAGATGATCAAAGGGGTGTTTTGATCCATGACCACTTTTATCGTCGGTCTGGGCGTCCCGAAAGCCACATGTTCGGGACAAAACGGGACAAACTGCGCATATTTACCCAGTTCATCAGTGATAAAACGGTCATGCTTATGTCCCCCGTCATAACGGATCGACTCGCCAAGCAGACAGGATGAAACCGCTATTTTCATGCCATAACCTCCAAATCATCCAAGATAATCTTTGCAAGCTTCGAAGATGCACCAAAATGAGGAAGTATCCTAAATGCCGTGTCCGGATAAAGTTCTTTCAGAGGCTGTATGATATGAGGGATATCCGTACTGACGTGTTTTCCGGTATTTAAAAAATAAGGATAGATGTCTATCTGAGTACACCCCGCTTCGATCATCTCTTTGAGGGCCTGGGGGATATCGGGTTGGGCAAACTCCAAAAATGCGGCCTTGATCGGAACGATACCGGGCGCTTTTTCTTTGTTTAGCAACTCCGCCAAATCCAACACTTCACGGTTGGAACTCTCTTTTTTGCTTCCGTGCGCTACAAACACAATCCCTCTCATCTTCTCTTCTCCGTTTAGATTTATGCTATTTTACATCAAACATTCTGCATTTGGTACATAAAAAATGTCGATTGACGTTTTTGTTTGTGTGATTCTTTATGGATTTATACTGCAAAGTACTCATTTTTTATTTGCAACATCATATAATTCTCTATGGAAGAATTATCACTCAACACTTTATTGCCGGCTTTTTTGCTTACCCTGCTTGCAGGATTGTCCACTTCTGTAGGTGCGATGTTGGCATTTTTTTCCACAGACAAAAATCATACTTTTTTGTCTGTGGGCATGGGGTTTTCTGCGGGTGTGATGATCTATGTTTCTTTTGTGGAGATTTTAAGCAAATCCAAACACGCATTTACCGAGCTTTACGGCAGCGATATATGGGGCGAATCCTTAGCGCTTTTTGCATTTTTTGGAGGGATTGCCCTAAGCGCGCTTATAGACTACCTCATCCCCGAAGACGTCAATCCCCACGAGATAAGAAGTGACAAAGAACTCTCTGAACTCAAGCCCCAAAACAACGCCCGTCCCCCCATCAACTCTTCCCTTAAGAGAACGGGCATTTTCACAGCGCTTGCCATCGCGATCCACAACTTTCCCGAAGGTTTTGCCACGTTTGTTTCAGCGCTGGATGATTTCTCTATCGGTCTGACGATCGCTTTTGCCATCGCTATCCATAACATACCTGAAGGCATGGCTGTATCGCTGCCCATCTACCATGCCACCGGCAATAAAAAAAGTGCCTTTTGGTATGCAACGCTCTCGGGACTTGCCGAACCGCTGGGTGCAGTTATCGGATTTTTTCTGCTTTTGCCTTTTTTGGGAGATGCGGCGCTTGGGATCACCTTCGGTGCGGTGGCCGGGATCATGGTCTACATCTCTTTTGACGAGCTTCTGCCTGCGGCCAGAGTGTACGGCAACGCCCACACCACCATCGCCGGCATCACGCTTGGTATGCTTGTGATGGCAGTCAGCCTGGTGGCTTTCAAAGCGGTATAAGTTTTATAAATCGTGCTCTAAAAATGCATCCCAAAACAAGAGCATTGTCTCCCAAAAAATAAAACTTAGCTATAATACTCCAAATAAATATGATAATGTATTTAAAACTATCTGTTTCTAACCTATAGCAACATTTTGAAAAATAGCAAAAGGTAAAAAAATGATAAAAGGGTTTGGCAAAAACTACTTTAGACTAGCTGCCATACAAGCATACTCTGCGACTATAAAGCTCAGTGCCATAGCCAGTGCATATCTGCTTTTTTTATCAAACCCTCTGCCCTGCAAAACTCGAAAACAAGAAGATGAGCCTCCCGCACTTGAGCCTCTTTTGCTGCTACAAAATGACAAGCCTTGTCATTGCAACAGATTTTTCAAACTAAAAATAAGACTTATTCTTCTGCTAAATCATTTTATCCCTCGCTGCCCCTACTATACCACCTGTTTTGCATTTAGGCGTACAGGCGTACACCCTCCTCTTTAATTATATTTTTATCCAATCACCACAAATCAAAATAAAAAAATATTAAAGGATATTGTAATGTCAAAAAATTATGTAATTGGTTTTCCTAGAATTGGGGAACAAAGAGAGCTTAAGAGGGTTTTAGAGGAGTTTTGGGCAAAAAAATGTTCATTTGACGATGTTATAAAAATTGCAAAAGAGCTAAAAAAGAGACATTGGGAGTATCAAAAAGATGCCAAAATGGGTTTCATAAGCTCCAATGACTTTTCACTCTATGACAATATGCTTGATGCCTCCATCATGCTTGGAGCGATCCCAAAGAGATTTTGTCATCTAAAGGATGAAGAGCTTTACTTTACAATGGCAAGAGGCAATGCATCAACAGTTGCGATGGAGATGACCAAGTGGTTCAATACAAACTACCACTACATCGTACCCGAGCTAAGTTCGGATGATAACTACTGCTTAAATGCATCAAAAATCATAGAAGAGTATAACGAGGCAAAAACTTTAGGAATTAGGACAAAGATAAACATAATCGGCCCTATCACCTATCTGGGACTAAGCAAAAGAGTCGACGGCGGCGATACGTATGAGCTTTGGGATAAAATAATGCCTATTTACAAAAAACTCTTAAAAGAGATAGCCAAACTTGATGATGAGATAGTGCTTCAAATAGACGAGCCTATCTTTGCGAAAGATATGGATACCAAGGTGCTAAATCTTATAAAGCCCACCTATGATACCCTCTCATGCGCATCATCAAATATAAAAATAGCGGTTGTATCCTATTTCGAGCATTCAAACGAAGCAACCAAGATACTAGTGCATACTCCAGTATGGGCTTTGGGACTTGACTTTTTATATGGGCAAAGAAATCAAGAGATGCTGGAGCTTATCGCAAAAAGCGGCAAAAAAATAATAGCGGGCATCATAGACGGCAGAAACGTATGGGTAAACGATATAAACAAAAGTATTGAACTTCTAGAGAAAATCGCTAAATCGGTTAAGAAAGACAATATTATTGTCAGCACATCATGCTCACTGCTTCATACGCCTTTTAGTTTAAAGTATGAACAAAAACTAAATCCGCAGATAAAAGAGTGGCTTAGTTTTGCGCTAGAGAAGCTTCAAGAGATTTCACTTATATCAAAACTTTTTTTTGACGAGAATGGTTTGAAGGATGAAGAAAAAGAGTTTCTGTCTAAAAACATTAAAGCCAATGAGAGCAGAAAAAATTCATCTCTTATCCATGACAAAAACGTTGGGCAAAGAACACAAAACCTTATAAAATTTCAAAGGGACGGGAGTTCCGGCAAAAGGCTATCCGTTCAAAGAGAACTTCTTGGGTATAAAGATCTGGTTACAACCACCATAGGCTCTTTCCCGCAAACCGATGAGCTAAGACGTGCAAGAAGTGATTTGAAAAAATCTCTTATCTCAAAAGAGGAGTATGGCGATGTCATTAAGAAATATATAGATGAGTGTATAGCGATCCAAGAGGAGTGTGGATTGGATATACTGGTCCATGGAGAGCCTGAAAGAAACGATATGGTGGAGTATTTCGGCGAACAGCTAAACGGTTTTGCTTTCAGCCAAAACGGCTGGGTGCAGAGTTATGGAAGCAGATGCGTAAAACCTCCTCTTATCTACGGTGATGCCAGCCGCCCAAAACCTATGACTCTAGAGTGGATAACATATGCACAAAGCAGGACTAAAAAGATAGTAAAAGGGATGCTTACGGGTCCGGTGACTATGTTAAACTGGTCTTTTGTCAGAGATGATATGCCAAGAAGCGAAGTTTCAAAACAGATAGCCCTTGCTATTTATGACGAGATAGATGACTTGCAAAATGCGGGTATCAAAATCATACAAGTCGATGAAGCGGCATTTAAAGAGGGATACCCACTAAGAAAAGATAAGATAAAAGCGTATGAAGCGTGGGCGACCAGGGATTTTAAAATCGCCGTTAGCAGTGCAAAAGAATCAACACAGATACATACTCATATGTGCTATAGCGAGTTTAATGACATCATAGATACCATTGAGGATATGGATGCCGATGTTATCTCTATAGAGACCGCAAGAAGCGGAAATGAGCTGTTAAAAATCTTTAAAAAAGTAGGCTATAAAAAAGAGGTGGGCCCCGGTGTATACGATATCCACTCACCGAGAATACCTAGCGTAGATGAGCTGGTAAAACAGATAGAACTCTTACTTGAGGTCTTGCCAAAAGAGCAGCTTTGGATAAACCCCGACTGCGGACTAAAGACTAGAAAATGGGATGAAGTGATACCAAGTTTAAAAAATATGGTAGAAGCGGCTAGGATAGTTAAATCAAGGCTATAAGCTAATAGCTAAAAACTATTGGCTATAAATATAAACTATAAATATTTTGGCAAACAACAAAAAAGTTGAAACTCAATAAAAAATTTCATACTTCAAAACCATGAAGTATGAAATTTGATAAGTTTATTAAAAAGCATACAAAAGCCAAAAAAAATAAATTTGCAGATAAACTAACAGGGCTAAATTTAAGGTGTATCACATAATGAAAATTTTAATTGTAGAAGATGACAAAAAGATAGCCTCTCTTATAAAAAAAGGGCTAGAAGAGGAATATTTTAGTATCGACACAACAGACAACGGAGAGGAAGCCATCTATCTTGCCAAGATCATAGGTTATGATATCATCTTGTTGGATATTATGATACATGGAAGCGACGGATATACCGTATGTAAAAAAATAAGAAGTTTGAAAATTACGACTCCCATCATCATATTAAGTGCAAAAAATGCTATTTTCGACAAAGTAACATTCCTAAATCTCGGAGCAGACGACTACATAACAAAGCCTTTTGATTTTGATGAGCTGTTGGCGCGCATAAAAGTACAGCTGCGCAAAAAAGAACAAAGCGACAATATCCTCAAAATAGCCGACTTGGAGCTAAACACAACGACAAAAACGCTCTTTATAGCTATGCAAGAGATAGAGTTAACGGCAAAAGAGTACGCTATTTTAGAATATCTGATGAGAAACAGAGACAGAGTTGTCAGTGAGAGCGAAATTTTAAACAGCATAAGCAATTTAGACAACGCGACACAAAGCAATGTCGTAAATGTATATATTTACAGATTGCGTAAAAAGATAGACAAAAACCATACGCTAAAACTTATCAAAACATATAAACATCAAGGGTATAAAATAAGTGAAAAAGATACTTAAAAATATCAGATTTAAACTGCTTTTTTGGCTCGGTATATTTTTAAGTGCTATTTTTATCATATTCGGATTTGTGCTTACAAACTCATTGCAAAATTCATATCATCAATCTATAGAATCCACCTTGACTATGGCTATGAAAGATCTTGTTTATGAGTATGATGATAAACATTTTAAGCATGGAATCAACGAAGTTAAAAATGAATTTGGTATTGAAACTCTTTATATTCAGATTTTAAAAATTTCAAACGGCACGAGTTCTATTTTGGAGAGATCCGATGATCTTAAGAGTCATTCATTGGGCTATAAAGAGATTGATATAAAGGGTTTTAAAAAAGATGAGATATATTTCTTTACTCAACAAGATAGCGCCTTAACTGATGCCAATATAAAAGTAGCCGCCGCTATACTCGATGATAGCGATTCCGAAATGATTATAGTGCAGTGTGCTATGCCTTACGATGCCTATTCTGCGCATATCAAAAACAGTGTTTTGATGCTGCTTATCGGCTTGCCTCTTTTGTTAATCATTATACTTATAGCGACAAATATTATTATCTCAAAATCACTTATGCAGACAAAGATAGTTTTAGACGAGGTAAAAAACATAGAGGTTGACCACTTCTCTTTTAACATCCAAAAAACGCATGTTGCCAAAGAGATAGACGAGCTTATAGAGACATTTAACAATCTCATCAGGAAAATCCAACAATCCTATAAAAGAGTACGGGAGTTCGGACACAATGCTTCGCATGAGCTTAAAACGCCTCTGACAATCATAAAAGGCGAAGTAGATGTGGGGCTTAGAAAAGAGAGAAGCGTAGAAGAGTATAAAAATATCCTAAAAATCGTACAGAGTGAAGCGCTTCATCTGCAAGATACGATTGAGAAGATACTTTTTTTATCAAATACCGATGAAAATATTATAAAAGATAGTTTTACCGTTATCTCTATGGATACGATAGTGGGTGAAGTCGTAGAGGAGAAGCGACTTCTTGCAAAAAACAAAAATATTTACATAGAACTTTTAGATTTAAAAGAGGTTCCTATGTCGGGAAATGCCGCTTTTTTAAAAATTGTTATAAGCAATTTGCTTGAAAATGCCATAAAATACTCACATACCGATACAAAAATCGAAGTATCGCTCACAAAAGATGGGTTAGTCATCAAAGATTTCGGTTTGGGCATTCCACAAAATGAGATAGAGCATATTTTTGATAGATTTTACAGGGTGGACAAAGTAAGAAGCAACGCAAGCGGCAGCGGACTTGGTCTTAGTATTATAAAAACCATACTTGATATCCATAATTTCAAGATATCTATCCAAAGCGTTGAAAATCAATACACCGCCGTCACTATAACCTTTCATACATAATTCATTTTGCAAATCCAAAATCTCACTATATCTTTATAGTGAGGTTTTTATGGTTAAGCGTATTTTATTTACAGATTCTCAAAAAGTTATTTTTTTGACGGCAAGTTTTTTGGTTTTATTTTCAAATTTTACATTTTTTAAAAAGCTGTATGAGTTTGCTCTTTTGGAAAACAACACCGCAGTAATGATAACCGCGCCTTTTGTTCTCTTTTTGCTTCTTGTTCTTGTTCTAAATATAGTGCTGCTTGTAACCCATAAAAGAAGTTTTCAGGGCATTCTCGTTGTTTTGCTTCTTGTCTCTTCATTTAGCAGCTATTTTATGAATACATTTGGAACTATTTTAGATAAAGATATGATTGCAAATGCGTTTGAGACGGACAGTGCGGAAGCTTTTGACCTTTTGACACCGAAGCTTTTTATATATCTGCTCTTGTTTTTTGTGCTGCCTTTTTTTCTTATTTTAAAGTATAAAATAGATTATAAAAGTTATAAAATGGAGCTGTTAAATAGAGCCTTTATGATTTTTGCAACTCTTTTGATTGCGGGAGCTTCTTATATGCTGCTTAGCAAGAGTTACAGCTCGTTTTTTAGAAATCACGGTGAACTTAGACAATATCTAAACCCCTCATATCCGATATACTCATTTGTCAAATATGCAAAAAGAGAGTTTCAGGCTCCAAAAGTTATCACACCCATAGCAAGTGACGCTAAAAGAGAAGCAAAAGAGAAAAAAAAGCTCTTTATATTTGTTGTGGGAGAGACTGCAAGAGCAGAGAACTTTTCTCTAAACGGTTATGTGAACGAAACAAATCCGCTTTTGGGTAGTCAAAACGGGATTGTAAATCTTCCTAATTTTTATTCATGCGGTACNNTGTATGTTCTCTAAATTTGCAAGATGTGACTATGACGATGATAAAAAGTACTATGAAAATGTAGTCGATGTACTAAACAAAAGCGGAGTCAGGGTTGTTTGGAGGGACAATAACTCGGGAGGCTCAAAGGGTGTTGCGGCGAGAATAAAAGATGCAAAATATTTTGGAGGCGATAGTTACGATGAGGTTATGCTTGAAGGTTTGCAGCAAAGCATAGACGCTTCACATGAAGATACTCTTATCGTTTTGCATCAAGAGGGGAGTCACGGACCGACGTACTACAAAAGATATCCCGAGAGTTTTAAAAAATTCAAACCTACCTGCGATACTCAGGATTTAGAGAAGTGCACGCAAGAAGAGATTACCAACACATATAACAACACTATACTCTATACGGATTATTTTTTAGACAAAAGCATAAAGTTTCTTAAAAATAATGAACAGATGTATGAGACATTTATGATGTATGTCTCCGATCACGGCGAGTCTCTTGGAGAAAACGGTATATATCTGCATGGATTGCCCTATATGATAGCGCCTACTTGCCAAAAACATGTGCCTGCGGTTTTGTATTTTAGTCAAAAGATGCAAAACAAAAAAGAGATGCTTGAGAGTTTAAAAACACAGGAGTATTCGCATGACAATATTTTTCACACACTTTTGGGACTTTTTGGCGTATCTACAAAAGAGTATGATGAAAATTTAGATATATTTTATACTAAAAAGATATCACAAGTTTAAATAAATTTGGAGGCATATATGAAGTTTTTTATTGTGTTGACCATGTCCATGATCGCTCTTTTTGCTTCGGACAACGGATACTCGACAAAAGCTAACTGGCTTATGGATATCAACTCAACCGATAGCAGGTTCGAGGCAGTGCAAGAACAGTTTAGAGGATTTGATACGGCGATGATGGAAGTTGAATACAGATACAAAAGCATCAAAAAAGCCCTTGAGGGCAAAAACTATGAATTGGCTCTTTACCATTGGCAAAAGATAAAAACGGCAATAGAAAACGGCTACATCAGAAGACCCATCAGAAAAGAGGCTAGTCAAAACTACTTCTTAAATAAAACCTTTAAGGAGTTTCAAGATTCGCTTGAGTCTAAAAATAGCGCAAAAATAGAGAAAAGATTTAGCTATGTTAAAGATTATTGCAATGCTTGTCACATGGATCAAAAAGTAGGTTTTATTGTTGTTGAGTAATTAGACTTCTTTTCTATTTATTTCATATTGAGATCATAAAAATTTCTTCTTTTTAGCAGGAGAAACAAGATAAAATTATATGAAATATCGGATGAGTTTAGCTTGTTCGGACTAAAATGTGACAAATTTATCAAAAAAGGTGGGGATTAAATGGAACTGTTCATCATAGCATTCGCATCGTTTGCAGCCGCGCTGCTTACCTTTTTTAGCGGTTTTGGCCTAGGTACGCTTCTTATGCCTGTTATTGCTCTTTTTTTCACTCCCGCCGTTGCTATTGCTATAACCGCGGTAGTACACTTTGCAAACAATATACTGAAGTTCTTTTTGGTGGCAAAAAGTGCGGATCTAAAAACACTCATCTACTTTGGCGTGCCTGCGGTGCTCTTTGCTTTTTTTGGCGCATATCTGCTCGGACTCTTATCGAGTGTAGAGACGCTTTATGGGTATACACTTTTTGGTAAGAACTTTACCGTAACTCCCATCAAACTGACCATCGGGGTGTTGATACTTTTTTTTGTCATGCTTGAGCTTTTGCCCTATTTTTCCAAAATCGCGCTGGATAAAAGGTGGCTTCCTTTAGGCGGAGCTCTAAGCGGTTTTTTCGGCGGGCTCTCAGGCAATCAAGGCGCTTTTAGAAGCATGTTTTTGCTCAAAGCGGGCTTGGACAAAGAAGCTTTTGTCGCAACGGGGGTCGTGCTTGCAGTGATGGTCGATAGCGCTAGGATGATTTTATACAAAGAAAGCTTTTTGGGCAGTGCGGATATTGAGTGGGGAATGGTTGCAACAGCGGCGATAGCGGCATTTATGGGAACGTTTGCAGGAAACAGGCTTCTAAAAAAGGTCTCCATAGATTTTATACGCACGGTTGTATCGGCACTGCTTATCGTTATCTCATTTGGGCTTATTAGCGGCATAATTTGATATCCTCGTTCCTGCTTTTGCATTCTTCATCTGCGATTTATGCTGTTTTGGCTCTATTTTTTTCAAACTAAAATAAAAATACCGCATAAATTATGTCAATTCAGATTTGGTTTATATCGATTCGATACCATAAATCGGACAAAAGACAAAAAGACCATCACGATAGTAAAGCCTTTTATGCTTGAAAGTCGCATAAAACGAAAAAAGCTACGACATTTCTCGCACAGTTTGGCGCTGACGATAATGAGAGCTGCCTGATCGATTGGGCTTTGTTTGTTTTGCACAATGGCAGACAAAGTAAAAATTGTCGGGAGGGTTTATCTAGAAAGCTTGACAATATGGTAACATCTGTTCGAAGCACTGAAGAGAGATGAAATATTTTCTTTGCAGTCACAACAAACAAAAGGAAGCAGACACATGAAATACCAGAAATTTTTTGATGAGATCGAGTCCATCGTATTGCAAGATGAGTTGGCGTGTTTTCTTGGGGTAAACGATGATGGGATATTTGAACTCTCCTACCTGGATATCGTAAAAGTAGCCGGGCACAGTTGCGCAACCGTCGGCGGAGCCTATCTCATGGCTTTGGAAGGGTTGAAAGCGCTGTACAGGGAAGAGATTCCCAAAAGAGGTGAAATCAAGGTAGAGTTGCAAAAACCGATTAACGAGGATCATACCGGCGTGGTTGGCTTTGTGCTATCAAATATTACAGGAGCCACTACAGATTATGGCTTCGGAGGTATCCCGGGCGGCAAGTTTAACCGCCAGGATTTGCTTTTCTACGGGGCATCCATCACTACCGATGTTCGGTTTACTCGCCTGGATACGAACATGCAGGTGGGCGTAAACTATCGGCCGGGAAAGGTGGTAAACCCCATGCAGATTCTGATGAGCGCCATCGGCCCCAACGCTACTCCGGAAGACAAGGAAAGCTTCCCTCACCGGTTTCAACAGATGGTACACACCGTATTCCAAAACAAAAACACGGTGATTGAAGTGGTTCAATACTAAATTAACTTTCTCACGGTTTCCGCGGGAATGCATATACCCAAAATTCAAATTTGGTTCATACTAGTGTGATAAAATAGGTTTCATAAACCACAAAAGGCTGATATGAAAAAATTGTTGCTCTTAGCTTTGCTTACAATTGTTTCGGGAGCGCAAACCCTCACAGTACAAGAATGCGTAGAACAAACACTGGCAAACCATCCCGATATCAAAATCTTTATGCTCAAAGTTGCACAAAGCGAAGAAAGCTACAATATTTCACGTTCTGAATATCTGCCTCAAGTTTCGCTTTTGGGCGAATACAATCCCCAACGCACCTATGTCTTGCAGCAAGGCGGGCAATTTAGCACTATTGATGATGACGGGTGGTCTATTGGCGCGATGCTTAAACAAAAGATCTGGGATTTTTCCAAAACTGCCTCTCAGATAGCAGCCTCCCGCATAGAACAGGAGATCACAGAACTTTCTCTAGAGGATGCCAAAGCGGTAATGGCGTATAAAATCAAATCGCTCTATGCGCTTATGGCGCTTCAGCACGAAGCCATCAACGTTCGCCGCCAGGACATGGAAGCCAAAAAGGCGCTCTACACACAAGCGTTGGGACTTGAAAAGCAAGGGCTTAAGACAAAGGCTGATGTAGCTCGGTTTAATGCCGCTTTCTATCTTGCCAAAGAAAATCTCAAACTAACACAAGCCTCTTTTGACAAATCCCGCAGTACGATGGCGCTCTACACCGATACGCCCATCCAAAGAGATGTCAAACTCGATACCCGTGCTTTCAAACACGGCGATATCAATTTAAAAAATAAATATACCCTGAAAAATCAGGCGCTTCAAAACAATTCCCAACTCAAAATGGCATCCAAATCTATCGATAAGAGCAAAAAAATTCATGATGCCGCCAAAGCAAGCCATTATGGATCTGTCGACGCGGTTGCATCGCATACGCAAACGGACATGCTCAACCGATACGATACCAGTGTGATCGGAATAACCCTGAACGTCCCGCTGTATAGCGGCGGACGGCTTAGCGCGGAAGAACAGCGCATGCAAATCGAAACATATGTGGCGCAAGAACAGCTTGCATCCAAAGCCATTGCTCTTGAAGAGGAACTTGAAAACCTTTTTCTTGACCTTGAAAGTTACAATGAGAGCACCAAAGCCAAAAAAGCACAGCTGATTTCTGCTAAAGAAACCCAAAAAGCGGTCAATGCCCGCTACAAAGAGGGATTGTCCACTTATGTAGAAGTGCTTGATGCTGCGGCTTTTTTACTCGAAGCGGAGCTCGGATTGCTCGAAATCAAATACAAACAATACATTGCGTTTAGTCGTATAGATTATCTTACAGGAAAATAACATGAACATATGGATCAAATACGGTATCGCCTTTTTGCTTGTTTTAACAGGCGGAGTACTTTTTTACTTTAAAGTCTATATTCCAAAAACTACGTTCAAGACAATGTATCCCGAAGAAGGAAAAATAGAAGTGAAGGTATTTGGCATCGGAGAAATGGGAGCAAAAGATATCTATTCGGTAGATTCACAGATGGGCGGAAAGATAATGACTCTTCTAAGCGACCAGGGACGATGGGTTAAAAAAGGAGATCTTCTAGCCATCATTGATCCTGTGGATTTGCCTCAACTCCATGAAGAGGCAAAAATCGCCCTCAAAAAAACAAGTCAGGAATCCGAGGCGCTGCAAAAAGAATTTGACAACATTCAGGCACAAAAAAAGCTGACACTGCTCACCTATGAGCGCTACAAAAAACTTAAAAATCAAGGATACGTCTCGCAGGCCGAGTACGATAAGGCAAAAACGGATCTTGAAAGTATTGAGGCACAAATGGCGGCAACATCAGCGCGTATCGATTCAAGCAAAAGCGAAACTGGCCGCGTGCAAAAAAATATCGAAGCTTTGAGCGAAAAACTTTCGCGCTACAACGTCTATGCGCCTGTCGATGGCTACGTCATCTCTAAAGATGCCGAAGCTGCCCAAACCCTCACCCCCTCGCAGACGATCTTTCGCATCGTCGACCCCAAAACGGTCTGGGTAAAAGCCTATGTCGACGAACGTATCAGCGGAAAAATAAAAACAGGAAATTCTGCGCAGATTTTTTTGCGATCGCATAACGGCAAAGCACTCCCGGGCCGTGTAGTACGCATCTCGGCCATGAGCGATGCCGTAACGCAGGAGCGGGAAATTAACATCGCGTTTGATGCGTTGCCTGTCCCGTTTTATATCAACGAGCAAGCCGAGGTTTCCATTTTAACAGAAACGATAGACAACATTCTCAAAATTCCCTTGCCTTTGTTACGGCAATACAACGGCCAAACCGGTGCCTGGATAGCCAAAGAAGATAAAGCACATTTTCAACCGTTAAAGATAGCTGTGAGAGGCGAGCATGAAGCGGGAATTACTGAAGGGCTTGAGAAGAAGAGCCGACTCATCATCCCTGACGCACGCAAAAAACCCCTCTCGGAGGGAATGGGGATACGCCATTGATCAACCTTGCCCAAAAAGATATCGCCCATACACTTGGAAAGTTCCTCGTTACAGCGATGGGGGTGGGTATGCTGCTGGGTATCGTGCTGATCATGATCGGCGTCTATAGAGGGATGATGGTGGATGCCGAGATATTGCTTGATGATATCAATGCCGATCTTTGGGTCGTACAGGAAGATACGCTTGGCCCCTTTGCTGAGGCATCCCGGGTACACGAAGATCTCAAAGATACGCTGCGCGCTTTTGAAGGCATAGACAAAAGCGAAGCGTTGACTTTCCAAAACCTCCAATTGCCCGGAGAAACAAAACCCGTACGGGTTACAGCGGTGGGCTTTGATGTTTTCGGAGAGATAAATCCCATCAATCCAGAACGTCTCATAGCCGGAGAGCTCCTCACAAAAGAACATTACCAAATCGTCGTATCCGAAAAAACAGGATACAAAGTGGATGACACCTTTAAGCTCGGGCGAGATATCTATCGCGTCGTGGGGATCACGAGAGATACCGTCTCTTCCGGCGGAGACCTTCTTGTGTATATCAGCCTTAAAGACGCACAAAACTTGCAGTTTCTCTACTCCAATGCACGTATCCGCAATGATCGCGCGCGCGGTATTTTGGAAACCAAAGAAGTAAAGATGGCCAATGCCATTGTTGCCACCGTTCGTCCGGGATACGATATCGATGATGTGGCAAACAAAATCAAACAATGGAAACACGAAAACGTCTATACCGGGAGTGAGCAAAAAGCGATTTTAACCAAAAACCTTATCGAGCGCTCCTCTAAGCAGATCGGGCTTTTTACGGCGATTTTAGTCGTGGTCTCCACGATTATCATCGCACTGATCATCTATACGATGACGCTTGAAAAAATGAAGGAGATCTCTATCATGAAACTCATAGGCATACCCAACAGCATGATCATTAAAATGATCGTGCAGGAAACACTAATACTGGGCATACTGGCTTTTATCTTCGGCAACATTTTTTCGCATCTCATTTCTGACAATTTTCCAAAACGAATCGTATTGGAAATCCCTGATGCCTGGACGCTCTTTGGTGTGGTTATCGTAGCATCTATACTCTCTTCCTTTATTGGGGTAGCCAAAGTCATTCATGCTGATCCTGCCGCAGCAATCGGAGGCTAACGTGGGTACGCAAGGTATTCGTGTTGAAAATTTGGTTAAAAAGTTTGGGCAAGGCGAAAGCCTTATCGATGTAATTGACGGGGCTTCATTTGTCGTCGAAAAAGGCGAACTGGTTGCGCTCATCGCACCCAGCGGAGCAGGAAAAACCACTCTTTTGATGATGATAGGCTGCGTGCTTGAACCTACTTCGGGCAAAATATGGCTTGGAGAAGAAGCGGTTTATAATGACCGTTGGCTGGGAAGTGACACCCGCCGCATCCGTCGTGAAAAAATCGGCTTTATCTTCCAGTCGCACTATCTGATCCCTTTTATGAATGTGATTGAGAATGTCACGCTTCTGCCGCAAACAAACGGCGTATCCAAAGAAAAATCAGAAGCCAAAGCGATGGAACTGCTGCACTACTTGGAGATTGCCGAAAAAGCGAAATCCATGCCTTCTCAGCTTTCCGGAGGACAAAATCAGCGGGTTGCGATCGCCAGAGCACTCGCCAATGAACCCCAGATCATCTTGGCCGACGAGCCTACCGCAGCATTGGATGTGGAGCGTTCGGTCAATGTTGTCAAAATGCTTAAAAAAATAGCGCAGGAGCAAAACGTTGCCATCATCATGGTCACGCATGACGAACGGATGCTTGCCTACTGCGATAAGATTTTAAAAATAGAGAAAAAAAAGATCGTTGTCTTGGAAGCACGCAATACTGAACATCTTATTTAGGGATATTTTCCAAAACGAGCAAATACGAAAGCTATTGTTGTATTTTAAGCTTGATTCAAAATCCAAAATTCTCATGCCATCTCACCTGAAGCTTTGCAAGAACCCATACACATTTAAGTACCAAAAAGATACAATAATTCATAATACAAAAAGAGGGGGGGTTGAGATGTCGACAACAAAAGAAAATTTAGAGACCGCATTTTGCGGCGAGAGTGAAGCTTATCAAAAATACAGTGCATTTGCCAAAAAAGCAGAAAAAGACGGATTTGCAAATATTGCAAAACTGTTTCGCACCACAGCAGAAGCTGAACGCATACATGCAGAAGCACACTTCAAAGCGATGGACAAAGTAGGTTCTACTGTAGAAAATCTTGAAGCTGCGATTGGCGGGGAGACTTACGAGTTTGAAGATATGTATCCGCCGATGTACGAACAGGCTGTGGCCGAAAACCACAAAGCCAAAAAAATGTTCGGCTATGCACTCGAAGCCGAAAAAGTACATGCACAGCTTTACAAAAAAGCACTTCAAGCCGCCAAAGAAGGAAGGGATTTGGACGAAGTAGCTATCTATTTGTGTCCTATATGCGGCTATATAGAGCTTGGCACTCCTACGCAAAACTGCCCTATTTGCGGCGTAAAACCGGAAGCATTTATCCAACTATAAAACTGTTTTACTCCCTATGTCTCCGCCTGTTGCGGGGCAGAATGGGAAAGAACACAATATCTAAAGAAGTGTTTGGCATAATTGCATTATGCAAACAAAAATAAAACTTAAAACCAGAAAACTTATCCAAAGCCCTGCAGCTAAAAAGGCATTAACCTCACTAAAACCGGAAAGATCCCTGTGGGGATTTGCAGGAGTGATTCTTTTTTTTATTGTTCCGGAGATTATTGCTTTTATCTGGGGGGATGACATTACAAGATTTGCCAAAGAAGAACTGATCGTAGCCACGTCAGGCATAAAACACTATTATTACGAACTGCTGGTAATGCTTTTTGAAGAGGGAGGAAGCCCGATCAACCTTCTCCTTGGTATTGTTTTGCTTGTATGGTTGTTTTTCTAAAAAACTGCTTCACGCTCAAATCCAGTACTGGGGATAGTGTCTTTTTTCATTGGAGGAAAGATTGTTGACCAACAGTGCCACGAGGAGCATCACCAAAGCCCCAATACCTATCGGAGCAAAAGGATAGAACCAGCCAAACTCTTGGATAAAATCGGTACCCATTACATAAATAAGCGCGGTTGCACCGCCGGGAGGATGTATGGTACGGGTGAGATGCATCGCCAGCACGGCCAGAGCCACACCAAGCGCACACAACATTTCAAGCGTAAAAATATCCCCGCACCACTTGACCAATGCCACTGCCACAAACGCAGAGATCATATGTCCGCCTATGAGGTTTCTAGGCTGCGAAAAAGGCGCTTCCGGAGCACCATAGATCAGCACTGCTGAAGCACCAAATGAACCGAGTAAAAAGATACTTTCTTCAAAAGAGAATATTTTGCCGAACATAGCCAAAAAATAGATACCCAAAAAAGACCCCAAAGCTGACCACAATATCTTGCTTAATTTTTTTCGGGGCGGATTTTTTGTTTTCGGCCTCATTTTATTCAAATACGATTTCATTGGTATCCTATAGCACTTTGTGGGATCAGCCTTGTACTCCGTCAGCCCTTGGCAAAAGCAAATAGCGATAGAATGTCGCATAATAAATCCCAAAAGGGAGTATCCAAATGATTGTAGACAAAATATAAAGCATATTTGCCGCTTGCGGAAAATATGCGATACTAATCCGCGCAATTGTAGCAACAACTATCAACAGTACGCTTAAAACCATCAATTTATTTGATACCAGATGTCTTCCGGTATGCACATATGAGACGATCACCATCACCATGTAAAAGCTTAGTCCGAATGCTCCCGTGCTCAAAAAATGCCTAAAGTGGTTTTGCAGCGTCCCCTGCCCATAAAGAATATCAACCCCCATGAAACCGTATCCGCAAGCCATCAGCACAAGAATCAACGACAAATAAATCGTATATGGCTTAAATATAATTTTTTCAAATTCCAGATTGTAGTCATTTAAAATACCTAAAATTGCAGCAAATGCAGCCAATCCTATCCATCCCAATGCCGAGTTTGTCCCATAAAAAAATTCCACTGCTGCAAACAAAGCGATACTGAAAATAGCCAGATTATACCTAAAAGGTTTGGCGAAAAATTTGTCATCCATTCCCTCATCTTCCATAATCTCATTGATAACTTCCATATTGACTCTTCGCAAAGCCAAAAGCAGAAGTATCATCATGATGCTCAGTGCCGCTTTTAAAATCTCCAATGCCGATGTTTCAAAGATCCCCATCATCGAACCGTAAAACCAACTCTCTACGATCAGCATCGTCGCTAACGCATACCCTAAAGAAGCATGTCTTTGTAACGGATCAAGCACCACAGGTTTAAAAGCCCATCCAATCACGACCACCAACAAAGAGAGATTGATTAAAGCGATCACAAACAGGGGAAGGATATCGATCATCCAAAAACTTATCCTGCCGGCTACCCAAAGCAGTATCACATACTTCAATTTTTTTCCTATAAGCGGAACAACTCCGGGGAAAAGTTCAGGAACGCCGGTAAAAACAAACGCCATGATTCCCGCCACACCTACGCCAAAAAGATATTCATAGATGTGCCATTCCAAAAGATAACTTCCGAAAGGATTGACCACGCCGGCCCATGCCAAAGCCCACATGATCGCAGTGATGATTATGTAAGGTGCCAAAAGTAAAAAAATCGGCCTAAATCCGTAAGCCAAATAAATAGGTACATTTTTTTCTTCAGGATAATGAAGATAATGTTTCGTTGCATTTGCCATTATTTGATCTCCAGTTCAAATGTATTGAGTATATCTTGATCTTTGAGCAGCTCAACCATCCTGTCAAATACCTCTTTATCAGTTCTTTCGATTTGCGGCGTATCAATCGTGATACGTTTGACTATCTTTCCAGGATCGCTTTTGAGAAGCAATATTTTATTACTCAAACGAATCGCCTCCATGATATCATGCGTAATAAACAAAATCGTCAAATTGTGGTGTGCGATATAGTCTATCAGATGATTTTGAAGCTCTTTTTTCAGTCCGATATCCAGTGCCGAAAAAGGTTCATCCAAAAAAAGCAAACTGGGCTCGACGACCAGTGCTCTGGCAAAACTCACCCTTTGCTTCATGCCCCCGCTTAAATCTTTGGGAAATTTCTCCAGGTCTTTAAGCTCAAGTCCAAATTCAAGCGCGATATCCGTAGCTCTTATCTCAGCCTCTTTTTTGCAAACCCCTTTGGCGATAAGCCCCAAAGCGATATTGTCCAGTACGCTTTTCCATGGCAGAAGCCTTGGCTCCTGAAAAGCAAAAGAGCTGCTTTTGAAGGTATTGACAATCTCGCCTTCGGTAAGGTCAAGCAACCCTGCACAAAGATGCAACAGTGTTGTTTTTCCTCCGCCGCTGGGCCCCACAATGGAGATCACTTTTCCTTTTTCAAGCGTAAAATTGATATCTTCCAAAACTCTGAAAAATCCAAACGAATGGTTTAACCCTCTAACTTCTAGTCTCTCCATGCTTCTACCTCTTTTTTAATAGGTTCCAATACAATATACTCCAAGAACAAAAGCGATCCTATCATCACCACCACCAACGCAAGCGCAACGGTTGTATCGAGCTGACTTCTTGCCACGGCCAAAGCTGCCCCTATACCGTCACTGCTGCTTAATAGCTCAGCCATCACCACTATTTTCCAGCTCATTCCCAAACCACTTACCCAGGCAGGAAAAATATAGGAGAAAATATGCGGAAAATAGAGATTGGTAAATTTCTGCCACAGTGACAATCCAAAACTGTCCACCATCTCTTTAAGTTCCCCTTCTATCGTTCTGGTTCCCTGCATGGCGCCGACAAAAACGATCGGAAAGGAAGCGATAACCACCGTAAAGATCACGCTGGTATCCCCCATACCAAACCATATCATCGCAAGCACCACCCAGGCGATCGGAGGCATTCCCACCAAAATAGTAACAACAGGCCTGCTCATAACAGAAGCGGTGGCAAAAAATCCCGCCATAAGCCCCAAAACAGAACCAAGCACCAAGGCAGCGGCAAATCCTATGATGGCTCTTGTGAGCGTAAGGATCATATCTTTTATAATATATTCATCGCTAAAAAACCCGACTACCGTGCTAAAAGTCTCTTTGGGGGAAGGCAGCACCAAATCACCATACAACTGATATCCCACATCCCAAAGAGCGATAAACAAAAAGATAGAAGCTACCGCGCCCCACCCGCTCCATAAAAACCACGGAAAATCTTTAAGTATTTTTAAAATAAATTTCATTTGCTGTAAAACTCACTTTCTGGCAGTTTTTTGCCTATAAGCTTAGGCTCTATCTCCAAAATTTCACTAAAAAAACGTTCACACTCCTCTTTAGAATCCTGCGCATTTTTATATTCAAGTTTTACAAATCCTATGGAGTCTTCGATCACCTCTTTGTCAAACATCTTCAAATACTTCGCGGTCAATTCGGCCGCCTCTTTCGGATTTTGTTTATACCACTCAAGCGCTTTTTTATACTCTTCGTCTACTCTTTTTTTGGTATGTTCATCCATGTCTGCAAATGTTGCGATACCCGCTATGGGCAATTTATTTGTTGTGCCTGTAACCCTGCCCCATTCATCTTCTATATTGAGCACTCTCTTGATCTCGGGCGCTACAAGTTTCAAAGGAAATGAGCCTGTCTTTCTCATCACCATAGATGTAGCAGGCTCAGCCAAAAGCACCGTGTCGCTTTGTCTAAGCATCAGCGATGTAACCGCATCAGGAGGTGTTGGGACAAACTTGAGCGTTACATCTTTTTTGCTGTTTATTCCTGCTTTTTTTAGCAAGGCTTGAAAGATGATATCGGGCATATCCCCCCTAAACGGTATCACCACCTCTTTGCCTTTCAAATCTTCTATGCTTTTGATAGTAAAATCCCTGCTTACAATATCCAAAATTCCCCAAACTGAAACATTCATAAGCTCCAACGGGATTTTTTTGTTATATAAGTTTGCGGCCACATTGGTCGGAATTGCTACAAAATCAACTTGTCTGTTAAGAAGCATCGCTCTAAGCTCATCGGGATTGTTCCATACTTTAAACTCAACATTCGATGCGACATCGCTTAAGCTGTTATCTTCAATGATTTTAAAAAATGGGTGAGATGCGGTTGCGATTGGACCGCTTAATACTATATTTTTCTGATCTGCAGAAATAATGGTTTGCGCTAAAAAAACCAGCATCACTATTTTGATTATCGATTGCATATCTTTTCTCCTGTTTGTTGGGTTAAAAATTTCATTTTAATAATGATTATTAAAATTATACTGCAAAAAACAATGATTAAAACTTGATTTACATCAATATTTTTCAAAATTTGATTGAAACATAAAAACTTAAATCAAACGTATTGTCTTCTGAGAGAAAATTATTTTTAGCGTAAATCACATAAGAAGGCTTGGTCGTTGTTTCGTATTCGCTTGCCGGAAGCCATTCATGATAGACCCAATGTATCATTTTCAAAATATCTCCCTGTTTGCCTTGCAAATCAAATTTTGCATAAACCCCATCAGATATTTTGAATTTCGGCAAACGGTCATTGGGAATATTTCTTTCATTTTCAACGACCACGCAGGCGATGTATTGACATTCTTCAAGAGGGGTAATTGTCGGATTATCATGAAAAAGAGCGATTTGCCTATAGTTGGAGATCTCATTATTGAGTATCCATGTGTGAAGTTTTTGCCACGCCTGCTTGATGTTAACGTTATACCCCCTGTTGCGTATATAATAACTTTCAAACACAGGCATTTTAACTATTGACGGCATCAGTGTACTAAAATCAGCATCTGACTCCATAGCCATTTTGGATTGCTGCAGGATTTGATTTGAATACGTTCTATACCCCCCGTTTCTCCATATTTTCGGGGTCATTTCAAAACGTTCCGCAAATGCTTTTATAAAAGAGGACTGGGAACTGTAGCCGCACATATTTGCTATGGCGGAAATAGTCGAAAATTTATTGGTCAGCAACAGATTGGAAGCTTTTTGAAGCCGGATTGATTTGATGTTTTCATAGATATTTTTTCCGAAAGCCTCTTTAAATATCCTATGCATATGGAATTTGCTTATGCAAAGGTCCCTGCTTAGCTCTTCAATGTCTATATGCGTATCTATATGGGTATAAATATAGTACATAATATTGTTTGCGATTTTTGTTCTTTTTTTCAATGTCTCTTTTTTCATACCATATTATAGCTATTTTAGATTATTCTACAAACACAAATAGAGTATAAAATAAGCAATATTGAGCAATATATTTAGCAATAAAAAAGAAGAAATATTTCTATAAATATCCTACAATTCGTAAAATATTATACAAAAGGTAATGAAACGATGAAAAAAATTACAAAAATCCTGGTAGCCAATCGAGGCGAAATAGCCTTGAGAATCATCAGAGCGTGCAAAGAGCTTGACATAAAAAGTGTGGCCATGTTTTCAGAGGTGGACATAGAAGGACTGTGGGTAAGAAAGGCTGATGAATGCTATCCTATCTTGGGCAATCCTCTTGATGCCTATCTTAACTACGAAAAAGTCATAACCCTTGCTCTTAAATCAGGATGCGACGCGATACATCCCGGATATGGGTTTTTATCGGAAAATGCCGAATTTGCGAAAGCCTGCGAAGAAAACGGACTCATTTTCATCGGTCCAAAACCGGAACATATTGCACTCTTTGGAGACAAAATGGCATCAAAAGTTGCCATGAAAGAGATCGGCGTGCCTGTTTTGGAGGGAACGGATGAGCCTATTATTGATATCAAAGAAGGAATTAAAATCTCCAAAGAGATCGGTTTTCCTGTTATTATCAAAGCAGCGTTTGGCGGCGGCGGAAGAGGAATGCGTATCGTAAGAAACGAAAAGGATTTTACTGAACTCTTTGAATCCGCTACCTCCGAAGCCAAAAAGTATTTTGGCAAAGGGGATGTATTTATCGAAAAGTATGTTGAGCATCCAAGACATATCGAAGTGCAAATTGTTGCAGACAAACACGGCAACGTGGTGCATTTGGGTGAAAGAGACTGCTCCATCCAAAGAAGACACCAAAAGGTCATCGAAATCGCTCCTTCTCCCAGACTAAATGAGAATGTCCGAAGAGAACTCTACAGAATATCCACCAAAGCCATGTTTAAACTAGGCTATGAAAGTGTAGGAACCATCGAATTTTTGGTAGATGCGCAGGATAATATCTATTTTATCGAGATGAATACCAGAGTTCAAGTAGAGCACCCGGTCACCGAGCTTATTTCCGGCATTGACATCATACAAAGAATGATAGAGATAGCTGAAGGAGATAAATTAAAATTTTTACAAGAAGAGATCAAATTTAGAGGATATGCCATCGAGTTTCGCATCAATGCTGAAGACCCCAAAAAGAACTTCTTTCCGGCCGCAGGCAAAATCACCAACTATATAGCGCCCGGCGGTCCGGGAGTTCGGATGGATAGCGGACTCTACAGCGGATACACCGTTCCTGCAAACTATGATTCTATGCTTGGAAAATTGATTATTTGGTCTTTGGACTGGCAAGGAGCAGTGAAAAAAGCACGAAGGGCTTTGGATGAGTTTTTCATTGATGGCCTTCCTACCAATATTCCTCTGCATAGAGAAATCGTCAGGGATCAGGACTTTATCGACGGAAAATTCGATACCGGTTATCTGGATGAAAAATTGGAGCATTTCAAGCTGGATGCCATCAATCATATCGAAGATGAAGAAAAACGGCTCAAAGAGATTACGCAATTGATTGAAATGATTAAAAACAAAAATATCACCGTAAGATAACAGACCCCCATATATCAACTCCCGAGTTATCCGTTTTAGGTTAACACTCAGGAGAGATAAATAAAACATAAAAAAGATTTTTATTTTCTTTTAATTATAGTTGGGATACGATAAGAATACAAATTACCTCAAGGAGAATAAAATGTATAAACGTATTTTAATCGCAAGCGCGCTTGCTTCTACGCTGCTCGCAGGCAGTGCAATGGCATCAGGCCATTATGGTATGAAAAATTCCATGTGCAACCAAGGCAGCATGAAAGGTTCTATGTGCAACCAAAGCGGTATGAAAAACTCTTCCATGTGCAACAAACAACAAAATAAAGGGCAGCACAGCCAGCACAAAAAACAGTTTGTCAAAAAAGTCATTGATGCTGTCAGCAAAACAGGCATTGATGCCGAACAAGCACAGAAAGTAACCGATGCGATCAATGCTTACAAACAAGCAAAAATGGCAATGAAACAAGAGGGACCGGTCTGCCCGCTTGATGCTTTTAAGGGAAACAGCTTTGACAAAAAAGTATTTAGAGAAACCATGCTCAGCAAACCTGATGCGATGATTAGCGCCAGAGCCGATATGCTAGAGAGCATTTATGCCATCCTCAATGAAGAGCAGCGCAAACTCTTTACGCGCGAGTTTACTGCCCACATGATCGAAAAAACAATTAAGAAAAATATGATCAAAGGGTACATGATGCCAAAACGCGGCATGATGATGCAACAGCAACAGCAAAAGCAATAAATTATCAATCCAAAGACCTTTCTTGGGTGTCTTTGGAAATCCAAAAAATTAAAATCTCCTCTCTATTATTTATTTAACAGACGTTCAACACCTACAATTTTGTATAATTTCAGCGATTTATCCAACAAAGGCAAACATTGAACAAAAAAGTAGTAGTTATCGGTGGCGGATACGGCGGACTTCGCGCTGTAGAATTTTTAGCAAAACACAAAGATATAGATATAACACTCATAGATAAACATCCCTATCACTATCTTCAGACAGAAGCATACGGCTATATCGCCGGCAGATTTGATATGCATGATATCGTGATCGATCTGCAAGAATGGTGTGACGGATTCAGGAAAAAAGTAAACTTTATATGCGAAAAAGCCATGTCGGCTGATTTTGACGCCCAGTGTGTACAGACCTGCAACAGTACCATCCCTTATGATTATCTGGTGATTGCCACAGGCGCCAAAACAAACTTTTTTTCATTTATCCAAGGACTGAGAGAACACAGTTACGGCGTTAAAGATTTGCACAGAACATACAACTTCAGAGTAGAATTTGAAAATTTGATTTATAAAAAACTGCAAGATAGAAAAAGTCATGAAGAGATCAATTTGGCTATCGGCGGAGCCGGACTTAGCGGTGTTGAAGTGGCCGCCGAGATGGCAAATACTATCGAAATGTATAAAAAAACGATAGGAAGCAGAGTCAAAACTATCAAAATCTATCTCATCGATGCAAGCGAAACCATTCTTCCTGGAATGAGCGATTTTTTAATACGCAATACCCAAAAAAGACTGGAATCTTTGGGCGTCAACATTCTTGTGAATACTTTTATTGAAAGAGTGGATGAAACGCATATCTATTTTAAGAATTCTCAAAAATTAAAATACCATTTCATGATTTTTACAGGCGGGATTAAAGCCTCAAGTCTCAACGACTCCATCACGGAGGCTCCAAAAAATAAAATTTCCCAATTCATACCAACCCGGGAACTCACTATAGGCAACACAAAAAATGTTTTTGCTATCGGTGATTGTGTCGAGATTAAAGACGCAAAAGGCAATATGCTCCCTCCAACTGCCCAAACCGCAGAAAGAAGCGCCGAGTATGTGGCCAATACTATTCGCAAAAAAATAGATAAAAAGAGTATTCAATCTTTCGATGCAACAGTGCTTGGAATTTTTATTGCTCTTGGCGGAAGATGGGCAGCGGGTGAACTTTTTGGTGTCATAAAAGTAAAAGGGTATGCGGCTTATCTGCTAAAAAAAGCCATAACACACATCTATTACATCGGTCTTCACCTTCGCATAAATGCGGGTTACAAAAATAGAATAAAAGATCCAAGATAAATTATATCTTCGCGTAAAATATAATTTATTTATTTTCGCTGCTTAAATAAGATGCCTAGCAGCAATCTTATAAAGGAGGCGGCCATCATCCAAAATACTTTATCATAACCACCAAAGTGTAAAACATTAGATGCGCTTTTTGGACAGCCTTTGAGAAGCTGCTGTCACAGACGACCGCGTTGCTGTACATGCAAGAAAATAAGATGCTCTTATTTTTGACGTCAAACTCAATCATTTGACGTCAAAAATGTTATAATACAAAATAAAAAAGGTGCGGTCCATGAAAAAAGAATTGAAAGAGTTAATAGAGCAGTCCATAACATCACTTGAAAAGATGGAAGAAAAAATAGAAGGTGCAAGTAAGGATTTTACAGAAGAGACGGGTGAATTTTGGAACGACCTAAAAAGCCGTTTTTTAAAAATAAAAGATAAACTCAAAGATACCGCTGTAGAATTTGAGAACAAATCAGAACTTCAAGCGCATTTAAGCATGATGGAAGCACGAGATAAAGCCGAGAAAGTTAAGAAAAGCACAGAAGAGTTCGCTCTTAAAATTTCAAAAAAAGCGCAGCACGAACTGGATATTGCTGCCCTTAGAGCACATCTGGCAAAAATGGAAAGTGAAGACATATGGGAAGAGACACAAAAAAGACTTTCTAGTAAATACCAAGAATCCAAAATAGAAGCAGATAAATTGACTCAAAAAGCAGTAAAGGAAATTAATGAAATTTTCTTCAAATTAACCTCCATATTTTAAGCCGTTAAAACGGTTTGAGCGTCTGGATAGACATCTCTTTAAAGCATCCAAGAGAAAGCAAGAGCGGTGAAGAGTTGTTGCATCGGACGTTTTTTTAAGATGCAATCAACTTTAAATCTACAGCTGTTTAGATAAAGCATTCATGAGTTCATTTATGCTTTTGGTTTGCAAAAATTCCCTAAATTGGGCTCTATCTGTTTTCAAAATACTTACACCCAAAATTTCTACATCATAAATAAGCCATTCTTCTTTATCGGCTATTTTTGTTTTAGGTTTATAGAACTTATAAACAATTTCAAGTCTGTTTTCTTTGCCGGTCAAATCTGTTACAAAAGCGATTCTATCAGATTTCGGCTGCTGAATTTTTTTAATCTTTACCTTTTCGCCCTCATAGGCATCGATCTTTGCAGAGTATGAATTTTTCATTCTTTCTACGTAAAGATCAACAAATTTTTTTGCATCTTTTGCCGAAAGCTCTCTCCATGCATTGCCGAGGCTCAGTTTCGCCATTAGTTCAAAATCAAACATCGGTGTCAACGCTTTAACGATTTTGCCATTTCTTGCATCCTTGGAAAGTTTTTTATCTTCTACGATCAACACTACTTCATCTATTTTTTTTAAAAAACGGTTTTGTAGCTGTATCTGCTCATTTGCTGCAGCATTTTGCGCTGACAACAAAAATAAAAACAATAATAAAATTTTTTTATACATATTTCTCATACTTTATTCCTCGATCTGTTTTTTTCTATACTGCTCATAGGCATCTCTTAGATAAGGATACAAATCCACTGCATCTTTTTTCATTTTTTCGTAATTTTCCATATCAAGCGAAACACGATTGACCTCTTCGAGTGATTTTGCAGATACAAATTCAGCCCATGTATCCGTCAGTGTCGGGTAGCTCCGCTCTGTATAATCAAGAGGGCTCAAAAGTGCGTCGGGATAAAGGCTTATCGTATCTCTGAGATTTGAAGGTCCAAGAAGCGGCAGAACGATATGCGGCCCGCCTTCAACACCGTAATATCCAAGCGTCTGGCCAAAATCCTCTTCATGCGCGTTAATCTTAAAATAACTCTTTGCAGGATCAAAAAGCCCCAATATACCCATGGTACTATTGATGACAAACCGTTGCGTCTCTTCGATGGCGCCGGAAAATTTCCCTTGCACTACACTGTTTACAAATCTCACGGGAAAGTAAATGTTATTGAAAAAATTTCTTACACTCTCTTGTGCCCAAAGAGGCACTGTATGATTGTAGCCGTTTGCAACAGGCTTGAGTGCATGCTCATATACACTGTCATTAAAACGTGTCATGGCTTTATTGTAGCCGGCAAAAGGATCATTCACCTCTTCTGTTTTAAACTCATCGGCAAAATCTTCCAATTCGCTTTCTGTGCTATCGTTTTCTTTTTGATTAAAAATAAGCCTGTCCTCACTCTGCTTCTCAAGTGATTTTGCATTACATTCTGTACAACCTGCAGCAAAAATAAAAAGTACAACAAAATAAAAAGACTTCAAGCCTCTGCCTTTCTTTTACCCCTAATCATCCCCGCCAAATACAAAAAATTTATGTTCTCTGGCTCATTTGATTAAAATTCTTGAAGAAGTTTATAGTAAAAATACTTAATAATACATAACGATATCTTATCGTTTGAAGCAAGAAGGAGCGGCCCGATAGGTATCCGGCCGCTCAAAAATCATAACTTAAAAAGTATAAGTCACGCCTAAATTGATAGAATCAACCACTACATCTTGACCTTCGAAAGCCCCGTCAAAGCCTGTATCATCATAGAGTCTCGTATAATCTGCAAATACGGCGATAGTTTCAGTGATAGCGTAGTCTGCACCTAGCCCCCACTGGAATCCTGATTCAGAAAAGTCTCCAAACTCTGTCGTATCAAGTGCTACCTGCCCGTATCCAAGCAATGCATACACATTGATATCCTTGAACGGATACATCCCCTTAAGATAGATAGCGGCATTTGTAAAATCGCCGTCCAGATCATCATCTTCCCCATACCCGTCAAACTCAGGGTCACCGATATTCATTGTATATCTTGCTTCAAGTCCAAGATATTGGTTATATTTGTAGCCCGCCAGCAATAATGCTGAATGCGCAGAAATATCAGCTTCTTCACGCTGAATTTCATCAATATTCATATTCATGTAGGCATATCCTAAACCTACATAAAACGCACCCGGGAACGGAGCAGGCTCTACTACTTCGGGAACTGTTACTTCAGGCTCTACCGGAGCGATATCTCCGCCTGCGAATGCAAAGGCATTCATCGCCACTGCTGCCAGGATTGAAACTGTAATTTTTTTCATTGTTTTTCCTTGTTTTGTTTGAGCGTTATTATATACCTACTCTCTTAAAAGATTACCATTGGTATTTTTAAAAGACAAGAACTTATCCTAGTGGCGATCCTTTCTGTCTCTGTCTCTATAGTCTTTTTTTAAATCCTTTCTGTCTCTGTCTCTATAGTCTTTTTTAAAATCCCTTCTGTCGCGGTCTCTTCTGTAGTCTCTTTTGTCAAACCGGTGACCGTGATTATAATAGCGTCTGTCTCTATAAAAGCGTCCGTGTCGATAAAAACGTCCGTGTCTTAATTTGCGGCCTTTATAATAATAATGTCCGTTACGCCATACTCCGCCATAATAATATCTTCCATTGTAAAAATAATAAGGCTGATCATAATAGGGTCTGTCAAATGCACCGGTAATAATATCTATCACCACTGCTTCAAGAGGATACGGGGGCGCAGCAAATGTTTTAGTGGTTCCGCCTGTCAACAGCATGCCGCATACAACCCCTGCCATTCCCCACTTTTTAAAGTTTATTTTTTTCATATTAAATCCTTTTTAATAATATACCTTATATTACACCGCAAAAGTGTAGTTTTTGTGAAATGCGTGCAAAAACTGGCAGCAAATAAAACTTTATTTACTTTAATAGTTGTTTTTAAATCATAACTAACTTCAAACCAACTATAATCATATTTTACATTTGAAGGAGAAAGAATATATGAATTCAGAAAAAGTGATTTCAGGTTTTTTTATCATCTTATCACTTACGCTAAACTTTGGTTTCGTCTATGGAGAGATCGATGTGATCAATCATCACAGCGTATATGAGCTTTATGCTGCAATCGCGGTTAATTTTATTGCCACCATTATGAAACTGGGCGACAAAACACAAACAGGATCGGTTCTGCTTGCCACAAGTTTTGTCGCGGACCTGCAATTGATTGCCGCTGCTGCCGTTTGGGGGATTATCAATATGACGGGCACTATGACTGCGGATCTCTTTTCTATAGTGGTATCTTTGGCTGCAGGTGCTTTGATAGCTAATGTTATATCTGTGGCATTATTTATCGGCGAAACACTCCTTTTGAAGCGATAAAAGGTTTACATGCATCACGAATCTTCCATTTGGCTCATTCTAAGAAAATTAAGAATACCGCTTATTATTTTGAATCTTGCACATGCTGTTCCTGTGCTTCTTCTGACTCTGATTCCGGGTGCAGATGGTGATGGCAATCCTTATTACTTTAGTTTTTTTGATGCAATGTATGTGGTGGCCTACACGGCAACCACTATCGGTTTTGGAGAAATTCCCTACGCGTTTACCTATCCGCAGCGGCTAGTAATGCTTGTCACAGTTTACGCAACTGTTCCTGCCTGGCTTTATGCGCTTGGATCGATTATCGCTCTTTTCCAAGACAAAGCGTTTATTTATGCTATCAGAATGAACACTTTTAGACGAAAAGTACGGAATTTAAAACAAGATTTTATCATTATTTGCGGCTATACGGATGCAGGAAAACTTCTTATCGATAAGCTCAATGAAGACAATCTTTACCGCATCATCGTCATAGACAAAAATGCCGAAAAAATCGAAGCGCTCAAGAGTGAACTTTATATGCCGTCTATTCCTGCGGTCATTGCAGATGCTTCTTCGACGGATGTATTGAAATCCGCAGGAGTGCTCTCGCCCCACTGCAAATACCTAATTACTCTCTTTGACGATGACCAAATTAATCTTAAAATCTCCGTACGTGCGCGCATTTTAAATAAAAATCTCAAAATTATTGCACGCTCGGGATTGAGACAGGGAGGAGAAAACCTTACCAATATCGGTGTAAACCATGTGATTGATATCTTTTCTATTATCGCCCGCCGGATTGATTTTGCCCTAAAATCGCCCTATCTTTTTAATCTTTTTAGCTGGACACAAGGAGGAAATCTTCATGTCAGCAAAACCGATATCCTGCCTACGGGAAAATATATCGTCTGCTCAGGCGGACGCTTTGGAAAGACGCTTAAAAAAACCCTAGATAAAAATCACATTGACTATATCTTCTTGGATGTCAATAAAAAAATTCATGAAAAAGTGGTTTCCGACCAAGAATTTTTTCTTGAAGCGGGCATCATGAATGCTTCGTGCATTATCGCAGGAACCAATGATGATGCGATCAACCTTTCCATCATCGCAACTGCTCGTGCACTTAAACCTGATATTTTTGTCATTGTGAGAGAGAATGAACTTGAAGAAAGAAGCTTATTTTCTCATTTACGTGCCGATAAGATCTTTATGATCGACCAAATTGCTGCCCTGGATGCATACAACTACATCGATCGTCCGATGACCTTTGATTTTATCGACACCATCTCTTCGTTTGAAAAAGAAAAACTCATCCATACCCTAGAATATATCACCAATCGTGTCAACAAACGCCCTGCTCTGTTGGAGCTTGCAGTAAATCCCAACACCATGTATGCCCTCTCTGCATTTTTAACCCATATGCCCGTTAAGTTAGGTCAACTTATAGACAACCCTTACCGTGACGGTATGGATTTGGAATTAGCTGTACTGGGGATCAAACGCGAAAATGGTGAATTTATTTTGCTGCCAGAGAACACAACATTTTTACAACCCAACGATCATTTGCTGATTGCCACTATTCCGTCCTGTCTAAAACGTTTTATGACCATCGTCAACCATCATCACGAGCTCTACTATGTGCTTCACGGCGTTGAAGAAAAGTCGATATATTTTCCTTTTACAAACCGCAAGATAGCACTTTAATGCCATAGCCATCCCCCATATTATGATGCTCCCTCAAGATGCGATCAATATTTTTGGGCAAAAAATCAGCTTAAAAACCGTTTGAGAATCAGAAAATTTATAATACCTGTTTGGTTTTGCAAAATCATACTTATGAAATTATGTTTATTCATTTTAATCCTTTGATTCTCATATACCAATCAGGCCAACAAACATTGCAGGTCTCTTTGATTTCCAAAAAGTCTATTTTGGGTAAAATAGGAAAATAAAACTCATTCGCATAAGCAAATCGTTAAAATAAAAAGGAAAAATATGTATAAACTCATCCATTGGTTTGCCATTTTGTGCTCTGTGTCTCTTTTTTTTGCAGGCTGCAGTCAGTCACCTAAACCCCATGCAAAACCGGTCATAGCCAAAGATTCTTTGGAGGCAATTGCTTATGACGAAAAGGATTATCGTATTGACGAAAAAGCAAAAATTGAAATTGGCAATGCTTCTTATTATGCCACGTGCATGAATGGAAGGCGCACGGCAAGCGGTGAAGTATGCAATCTCAGCCTCCATACAGCAGCACACCGTACATTGCCTTTTGGAACGATGATACGTGTCACTATGCTTCAAAACGGAAAAAGCGTAATAGCCAAAGTCAACGACAGAGGACCTCACAGCAAAGGAAGAGTAGTTGATCTCTCACTTGCCGCTGCCCGCAAGATAGGAATGATTCGCGCAGGTATTGCGAAAGTTAAAGTGGAGAAACTCGAAGAGTTGTAACAAAACTGCCGCAAATGAACATTTTTGGGCACACTTTGGGCACGGTAGCCATTTTGAACGTAACAAAGTTCGTGTTTTAGGGATTTAAAATAGTAGGTGGCGGACAGTGAGGGAATATAACAATCAAAACAATCCCCTGTTTAACTGGATATATTTGAATTTATTTAAATTTTTAGCCACTTTTTTAGCCACAAATTAATATATAAAAAAATTTACATATTTAAAAACAATCACAAAAATATAATTACACACGGTGTGTAAGTATTTATTAAGTAAATAGTGTGTATAATGTGTATATATAAGGAGGTACGGCGGATGGACGCAAAAGAAGTCCTAAAGATTCTTTTAAAAGAAGGCTTCAAAGAGGTTTCCCAAAAAGGTTCACACAAAAAACTCACAAAGGGTGAAAAAACGGTAATAGTTCCGGTGCACGGAACAAAAGATATACCGAAAGGGACCCTGAAGAGTATAGAAAAGCAAAGCGGAGTACCCCTCCGCTGATTGATACATCAAAAAAGTTAAAGGAAAAAAAATGGAATATATTGCATTTATTCACAAAGAAGACGGAAACTATGTTGCAACTATCCCTGATCTGAACTATACATCTAGCTTTGGAGAAACATTCAAAGACGTAGTACTGCATATTACCGAGGCTGCAGAACTGTATTGTGAAGATTTGGAAAAACTACCTGCCTGTCGAACACTTGAAGAGCTTGAAGCAGCTGGAATTAGAGAAGATGGGGCTATTCCTCAAATCATAAACCCAAAAGTAGAAAAGTTGAGACGTATAAATATCACTATCTGCTCTTCTGCGCTAGACATAGGAGACCAAAGAGCGAAAGAGCTTTTTGGAGGTAACAGAAGTGCATATATCCAAAAACTTATTTTGAGAGATGCGGAAGAGTCGGGAGCGCTTCGTCATTAAAACGCATTATTTGCATACCATATTCGCTGCTTCAAGCTGCATAATGTATGCGTCTTTCTTCGTGCAATTTGACAAATGCTGTTTCATCCTTTCAGACCTACTTTGTTTTTCAGAATGATCATATAATGGTCGTGCAACAAAAGGTGTTCGGCAAGAAACAAACACCTTTTGGCCGCACCCGCTAATCGCCATACTTATCAAGAAAACGGAAAGCAGCATCACACTCTGTTTCATTTGCACCCCTTTTAAGTTTTTCAATTTCATCTAGCTTGTGTACAAGAAATTTCCCTGTATCATCTATAGCGTTCTCGTAAACTTTAATGCTGCTGTCATATGCTCTTTTCTGCGATTCAGACCCAACCTTAAATGTTATAATTTCTGCCTCATACTCGCCACATTTAATCCACATAAATATACCCATAGAGACAAGCATAATTGTGAGCGCCGCGATTATATAGTCTTTTATGTTCAAGCTTAGCATTACCACATCTCCCACGTTGTCGTTTTTTCTTTCATATCATGATAGATACTTATAGAAAATTTTTCTATCTTAACCGGGTACTCATAGTTGATGTCACATGCGCTGCGCGTCTGGCCATTTTTGAATCTGATCGTTTTTCTTCGGCAGTACTTCTTTACGGTTGACTGCTCAAGCGACCCCCCGGAACGCTCTATCTCCTTAAGCACAAGCCACCCGCCGTTATAAGCCTGAAACGGTATCCAAAGCTTTTTATTGCCGGCGGCATACGCCTTCTCAATCATCCTCTTCATAATCAGCACCTGCGCTTTTGTAAAGTTCGGTATCGTCTTGAGGTTGTATACGCCGTATGCTTTTAGATATCCGCTCCACCACTTCCACGTGATTTGCGCCGGGCTTTCACTCCCCACACCGTCATAAGATATGACAAACCGACAGTTTGACTCCTTGTGGACCTGCGCTACAAGATATACATACGGGAAATCATGTGCTATTAGCTCTGCACTGTACTTTTTAAGATAAGGAGCGTATGGCCGGCAGCTATCAGCTATAGCTTGTGTATGCAAAAACAAACATAACAAAACTGACAAGAGCAAAAATCGTATTCGCATTCATATCCTTCACGTTTACTGTCCAATCAACCGGGCCAACCCAGTACTGAATCGCTTTTCTAAATAAAAACCAATGAACTATAGCCATACTCATTTTCATCGGTATTAATACCAGAAAGCTTAGAGGGTTGCTGTCTGCCATTGCGTTGCCAGTAAATATAAAATATGCCACTATGCCAAAAACAAAAACTGAGAAAACATCAACACTCAGCCTTACAATATTATTTTTCATTTTTTCCTCTTTCAAAATATAATTTAACAACATGCTCTAAATTATTGAACTTTTCAGTAATGAGGTCCCTAAGTCCATCATGCTTTTCGATAGACACGAATGTAACCTTCGCTTCATTCCACGACACTTTCCCTTCAATCATCTCTTTTATCTTTGTGAGCTCTTGACGGGTTTCATGCACCTCCCTCTTGATGACTTTTATGTCTTCATTCCCAGCGTCGGTACGGAACCGCGTATAAGCAACGTACATCACAACACCTACAAATACAGTTCCGATAGTTACCGCAAAAGTTATCAACCCCTGCAAGTTCATTCCCCCCCCCTTATTTTTCTTTAAAAAACTGTCTCTCTTGATGTTCGCCTTTTTTCCCGATGTTGAAACTCTCAACGGGCCTGTGATACCCCATCACTCTGGTGTAAACGATGCACTTTGTTCTTTTTTCCCTAAGTACGGGCGGCAAAGATTGTAATCCTTCTTTCATCTTACCACCTCTTCTTTCGTAAATCCAAATCGTTCAATGACGGTTAGATCTTCGTAGTCTTCCAAGATAGGGGCAATATGCCCTTCGTCGCCTTCTTGCAGTTCCCAACTGTATTCATTGGGATATACGGCGATGTCTCGCTGTTTTGCTATTGTGCCGGCAAGCAGCTCTCTAAAAATTTGTTTGTCCGTGTAAATCAGCGCCTCATAATCCTCTCTCGTTCGTACTTTTTCTACAGAAAATTCACCTCGCATATAAAACCTCCTTTTTGATGTAATTTTTTAGGTTAAAACTATCCGCGCTTCTTATGTGTCCGCCCCAAGACGCAAGGAATAGCTTTAGCTTTTTTATGTCATTTTTTCGCTTGTAAAGCTTTATTTTTCGCTTTGCACGCACCACACTGTCTTTTCTTATTAGCTTGTATCTTGCTGTTATCCGGTAGCCCAAAAAGTTTAATGGCCGTGATATTGGACTGATATACCACTTGCTAAATTTTAA
The DNA here is from genome assembly GCA_002742845.1 of Sulfurovum sp. UBA12169. Taxonomy (NCBI): domain Bacteria; kingdom Pseudomonadati; phylum Campylobacterota; class Epsilonproteobacteria; order Campylobacterales; family Sulfurovaceae; genus Sulfurovum; species Sulfurovum sp. UBA12169. Next base: position 402,626 of record DLUH01000001.1, read on the forward strand.
GCGCATAAAAATACGAGAAAACAGAGACAATGCTCTTTTAAACCTATAAAGCCCTTGTTTATCATGTGATAAGATCACCGTATCGTCCATATACCGAAAATAGTACTTTGCCTTAAGTCTTGTTTTTATAAACCTGTCAAATATATGACCATATATGTTTGCAAACAATTGACTAAGAAGGTTTCCTATGGGGATACCAACTCCTTTCTCATCACCAAAAAGCTTTAGAAGTTCCAACGCCCTTTTGTCTGTTATCTTCTTTTGTATCTCACTAAACAGTATGCCTCTGTCGATAGAGTGAAAATACTTACTGAAGTCCATCTTCAGGTAATACACTGTGCCATTTTGTTCAAGCTTCCTAATTGTCGATTGTACTGCCCTGACGCCTCTATGGGTTCCACGACCTGGTCTGCACGCATAGCTATGCGGATAAAACATCTTCTCAAAAATAGGCTGAAGAATATTATTAACCGCATGCTGCACAATCCTATCCCTAAACGGCAGAGAGCTGATCATTCGCTCTTTTGGTTCATATACTTTGAATGTGTGATATGGTCCGTGCATATAGCTACCGCTAATGATTTTCTGTTGAAGCAAGTACAGATTCGCTTCTAGGTTCTCTTTAAAGGCAAGGTGGGATGCCGTATATCTATTTCCGCCCCTCACTGCTTTTATGTAAGCATTTCTAAGATTGTCTATATCAACGATCTCGCTGAAAAGGTTTCTATATTTGCGTCCCACCAACTATCCTTTGTATGCTGTATGTTGTTTTCGCGATCGCGCTACTCCCACAGTGACAGACCTCTTAATGTATTTGCTTACGCTGGACAAACAAGCTGACCATAATTTAATGGCCGCACCACATAACCCTTGAGTTACATGAGTGCAAAGTTTGTTTATATGCTCACAGGCGAAACGGGAGCCAATGTTCCAATCAGAATTCCAAACATAGTTGTTCCAATTCGACGTGCGCGAGCCGGCGTTGACGCCATTGTCGCGGTTGCCCCCAAGTTTCACGGTTTGTCTCATTTGCCCTTCATCCAACTATGTAAAATTTTTCCAACCTCGGCAAGTCTTATCGAAGCTACCTGGTGTTGTTTTTGAGTGATCAACTTACGATTTTTGTCTGCCAAAAACCGCAAATAGTATCTCAAGCTTGCCAGATTTGCATCTGCTTCATACAGACGGCTTTTCTGGTTTGATTTTAATGCTTTATAAAACATTTCAACCTGCTCAAAAATAAGATTGATCACTCTTTCTTTTACTACCCCGTGTTTCCGTTGGATATTTTGAAGCACGGGGTATATATAGTTCACAAACTCATCGTATTTTTCTATTATGATAAGTTGCTCTTCATTCATATCGTCGTTCGCTTTCGCTCACTAAGCAAGTTTCACGTGGTCACAGGCGAAACGGGAGCCAACGCTCCAATCAGAATACCAAACATAGCTGTCCCAATCCGACGCGCGCGAGCCGGCGTGGCCGCCAGCGCCGCGGGCGCCCCCAAGTGACACGGCTGTAATATGATTTGCATGTGTGGCATATATTTGTCCTCTGTTTTCTGCTACGTTTTGCCAAGCCCAGGTCGTCGATCCTTCGTCTCTGTTTCCAGCAACATCTTTTCCCCATATATATTGTGTGCCGGCTGCTTGTTCGATACCGTATTTAGACGTCAAAAATCCGTAATGTTCTACCCTTGCAAGTCCGCCGTCAACTGCACTGGAACTGGCTCCTTCTTGTACGCCATAAGCAATCGCCATAAACTCTGCATATGAGATAAGCTCTTTTGCGTGTGCTGCGGCGATCTCATTTGCATGAAACCATTTGAACCCAGCATATACCGTATCGCCGTTGCCACCATATTGAAGCGGCACTTTGGGTATGGCTCTTCCATAGGTAGTAGCCCCGCCTGCAATAGTAGCGCTGGCTTTTGACGTACCATTGACGATGTGGTCGCTATTTAGCAGATATATGTCGTACCATCTGCCCGCTATATACACCATCCCTTCTGGGTTGGCAGCAGGATGCCATTTTAGGTCCCACAAGCTATATGCGTTTATGCCCCTTATTTTCACCATATCTGCTTCTGTTTTGTTCCCGGTCGGCGCCTCATCCTCCAAAGTAAGGCCGTAGTGAAAACCTCCAATCTTTCTGCTGTTTTCAGCGGTATATCCGGAAGGGTAGCTGTTGTTTGCACTTAGCACAAACCCGCCTGTCGTGAGGGCATATATATAGTAGTCCGTACCTGCAGTTTTTGCCCCGGTATCAAGATTAACATCAAGGTCGAGTACATAGTCGCTCGCAAGCCTTATTATTTTGCCTCCAACGTTCACAACTGTTCCAGTAGGAACAGATACGCTGTGCGGCGTAAGCTTCGCTAGGAGTGGTGCGTTTGTGTTTTGTTTGTAGAAGTCTTGTTTTGTATCATTTTTAAAACCAAATTCCATACTACACCTCCTGGTTGACGAATACATCAACTGAAGTAAATCCGACAGATCGAGCCCAAAGTTTCTGCCCTGTTGTCCCATTCATTTGATTCCGAGGTGACAAAACCATCCCCCCTCCAGTTGGTTGAATATCTGCAAACAGATACTCAACTTCTTGTTCGGCATATGCAAACCCTTCGCCGTCAAGTATTAATGTGTACGTTGTGTCGTGAATTTGTATTTTTGATGTTGCCATTTTTTTCTCCTTTTTTAGATTTATAACAATATTGATATATTCGGCATAACCCAATTGACTGTTGCATCTCTTAACGATTGCCTCAGTTTACGTAATTCTGTTGTATCTTCGCCACGGTCTTCTGCTTTAAAAATAGCAATATCACATTCTTTTAGATGCCCATCCCTTTTAGCCCTGAATGCAGCTTGCTCAGATGTGATTTTTTCTTCCAAAGTAAAGTCAATTACCTCAAATGTTTTGATTACTGTTTTTGTATCATCGTCAAGAACTGTTTTCGATTCTCCGAGCCTTTGATATTGAGATAAAGCAGGTACTTCATTTATTTCTCCATACCAACCCATAGCTTGGTATTCTTCATCAGACATTCTCTTTCCATAAGATACATTATTATATGTACCACCTCTTCTAATCGTTGCTACGATTTGTCCATTTTCTACTTTATGAAATTCGTAAAACATTATTTTCCTTAATTTGATTCCCACGATATTGACATTGCTACTGAATATGAGTATTCGTCAACTGTTACTATTATGGTCCTCGGTGTTTCGTCTACCGTGATTAAGCTACTGCCGCAAACAAACATCCCACTACCTGTATAATCCGGCGTAAGTCCGCTGATGCTTATTGAGCCTGTGCTGTTATCATAGCCCACCGCAGTTACGAAACCTCCTTTTTTGGCATTTAAAGAAAGATTCAAATTGGTTGCATATTCTGCCGACTTTGTTGCATACGGGGTAGAGCTTAGATTATCTACCGTCCATACTCCGATTGCACATCTAACCATTGTACCAGACCACGCTATTACAATATCCGCTGTCGTACCAGTTGGAACTTCAAACAAATAAAAATACACACCTGAAAGATACCCACCCGTTGTGTTTAATTCATACCCGATTAGTGTACCGCTTATGCCGCCAACTGTAACTGACGATATTGTTCTTGACGATGACGACGCTCTAGCCGCTATGCCGACTATTATTTTTCTTGTACTTCTTGCTTCTCCTATCGAAACAGCACTGAAAGTGTATGTTGTCAATCCCGACCCATTATAATTTCCGGAAAAATTTAAAACTTCAATTTCAGATTTTCCAAATTGTACACCTCTTAATCGTTCAGCTAAAATCATTCGTAGCTCCCTAAGTACGCGGCAAATAATGATGTACTTACTTTCCACAGCACAATAGTATCAAGCCCAGTCCAAGTTGGAGCAACATTACCAGATGTTGTACACCATGTTAGAGTTGGTAAGGTTAGCGTATAGAGGTCTGCATCTTTTATCATTAAGGTAATGCTTTGACCGCTCTCTAAGACTTCAGTTAATGTTGCACTTGCAGTAAGTTCTCTAAATTGTATCGTACCGTTGGCTGGATTTATTTCCGTTCCAGTCATTGCGTAATACGTTTCTTTTGTTTCTTTAACCGTCAATTGGGCTGTCATGGTTTGAGCTACGTTTGTTTTCATTAAATAACTATTTGCTGGCTCCTTTCCAGTAAGTGCATCCTCTAGCCCTGCAATGTTTGAAATTCCGAGAGTGTCGAGCGTTGTTTTATTGATTTTAATAAAATTGACGATTTCTTGAAGTTCATCGAGGCTTGTATCGTTACTTGTTAACAGAATGTTTATCTCATCGATGAATCCTTTTATGACTTGACCTTGTTTTGCAGATAAGAATTTTGTTGCATCACTGGTTTCTAGATTGTCTGATATGTCTTCTTTTACAATGTCTTTGATAGTTAACTTATCTTCACCTGTCAATACTTCTGTGAGGTTCCTAGGCATAAATTATCTCCTTGTACGATATAAGGTTGCTTGTCGCAACGATCTTGTCATCAACGATGATGAAGTCCCCGCTGTCTGAAGTGATAAAGTCTCCGTTGTCGTCGATGATATAGTCCATAGTCCCAAGTATCTTTATATTTATTTTGCACTCCCAGAATCCTTTTTCTTTTTTCGGCGAAAAATCGCCATTAAACTTTACAAGAACGTTTGGGTATTCTTCTCCCATATTGTTGTTGTATGTTTCAATATTTATGAGAAATGGATCTAGCCCATACGTGCATAGTGTTTCCCAAAAAAAGTCAAGTGCTTGGATTTTTGCAAACTCATTCGTTATTACGTTGAAAGATGCAGGTATTTCCCCCTCTGTCAATGCCCTGCCGCCCTGCCCTTTTACGGCAGGGAATTTGGTATAATTGAACGGATATATTACACAAGGAAGAGCATCGTTCCATCGTGGTATTGTCATACTATCTCCTCAATGCTAAATGAATATTGTGAAATTCTTTCAATATCATTGTCTTTAACTGTCGTACCTGTTCCTATAGACATAAACCTTCCTATGATCTTTGTTGTATCAAAGATTGATGACCCATTCGCATTTTTATTGCTGCTGTCCGAACCATCGATTATCACCGTTTTTTTATTTAAGTACTGCAAAAATCTTACAGTGTCATCATAATTTAAAGTTCTTATATACACAGTTCCGCTATTTACCAATACAGTCGGCCTTTCTATATATGACGGGTTCCCGAAAATATCCTGCTCGAATGTACTCCAGTCTTTCAGTGAGTGCTTCATCTCAAGATGCGTTATCCCTGCATCTACCGCTTTCGCAAGCGCGAGTGTCCCAACCTGCGTATAGCTTCCAAAAAGCTGTATATCAGCACTGTATGCCGTTGCCTCCGCATAGAAAATTTCTGTCTTTGGTGAGACAATATCGGTGTTAAGAAGCGTACAGTCGATAGATTTTTGTATAGTTTTTATGATATTCCCGAGATTGTCTTTAAAGTCTATCTGCAATAAGTCGCATACTATTTTCCCAAGGCCTATCGATGTAAACCCTCCTGCAGCATATAAAGAATAAAACATGTTCCCATTTTTGCTTGCAAAACTATAATTCTTGTTGTCAAACGGCCTATAGATATTTGATTTTTCAATGGGCGTGAAGCCAATCGCTTCAGGCGAGTCAACTTGCACGAATATCTTTTGTGTTTCTGTAACATATTCTATTCCGGCATCGATATTTGTTCTTGCATAAACACCGTCGTCACGTACTATAATCGTAGAAAAACATTCTGCATACGTTGGATAATTTTCGTTCCATATAACATTCGCTTTAGTCTCTACTGTGTTAGGCGTAATACGTGTAATTACGTCAACTCCATTGAGTGTCATTATGGTTTCTTGAGTATTCACCTCTGTGTAATACACAATCACCTGGATAGAATCAACATAGATATTGTCGTCATTAACATCTTTCTTCTGGAATCCTACGCCGAAAGTTGAGCTCTTTAAAGCAGTCGGTGAAATTTCGTTCCAGCCCCATAAGTCGCTATTGCCACCGTATATCTTTGTCGAAATGGTCATGGCAGTACCTGTTGAAGATTTTGCTGTTCCTTTCCCGATGCTGCCTTGATAGAGTTGCACTTTTTTATCGTCTGGCGCACCGCCGCTTGCATACTGTCTTATTTGTACCTCTATTCCGGTTATGATCGCTGAATCAGGAATCTCGCTAAAATCATACCCAGACGAGATCATTGTATTTGTATACGAGCTGTCGCCGCCAAAGCCGCTATATGATTTCGTTACATATGCCGTATCAAGTGAAAGTATATTGTTTGGGTTGACCCAAGCGGCGCCGTATCCGTCATTCAGTGTTGTTACGGCAGATGGATTTTTTACGCTGGTCGCTTGCATATCGCCTCTGCTACGCAGAAGTGTTGTTTTAGATTCCCATACTAACGGATCACCGGTCCTATAGATTGAGTACTTCATCGTATCCTCACCAAGGTCGGCCTCAAAATTGTATGATGTGTCAGGGAAGCCTGCCCATACCCCGCCGAGTTTGACATATCTGTTTGACCATGTAGAATTATCGATGGATGTATCAAATGCGGCATAAACTTCAGGCTGGGCAGGCACTACAGCACCATCTCCCGACTCAAGAGCAACGATTAAATTATCTTTATAGACAACATCACCTACATTGTATGCTTCGTATTCATTATATACAGGGACAGCAATACTCTCACCTGACAGGTTCTGAAATATGTCGCTCCCATACAGCAGTTTCATGTTTTTTTGATATGTTGCCCTTATTGTCGGGTCAAATACCTCCGTCTCATCCGTCGCATTTGTGTATGCCAGCTGCTGTGCTACAGGTATGGATATTGTCATACCGCTTTCCTTGTTGTTTCTTCAAGCTCCTGAACCCTCAGCGCAACCATGTCAACCGCCTTAACAACGTCGCTCAATGTTGCATCTGCATTTTGTTTTTTTAGCTCATTGATATAATTATTGAATGCAGGGATATACTCTTCTTTTGACGTTGCTGTCTTCATGGCTGTTTCTGCCGCCATTCTGGCTGCATCCGCTGCGTTCAACGCTCCATTGGACTGTCTTGCTATCTCAAAATAGCCGCTTGCATAATCAGCTTTTTGGGACAACGATAGATAGCTCAAGTCACTTAGCCATGCGTCAGCGATCTCTCCCATCATGCCTGACACCGCTTCCTGCAGGCTTTCTGCTGCGTTTGACATTTGTGCAAATCCGTCAGAAAGCAACAGTATCTGCCCGTACAAGTATGCGCTCTCTTCCGTTGAAGTGTCCATTGTCTCCAGAAGGCTTCTGAATTCATCCCTTGTTTTCGGCATTGTTATCCCAAGCGTTGCGAACGATGCTTCCATAGACTTTGTCATAAAGTTAAGCTGCTCTTCTTCCGTATAGAAGTTCGTCATAAATGACGACATCGCATCCTGGAAAGAAGTAAGCCCACCGGCACTCTCAACGATATCAAGGATCTGCATTTGCGCAGTGTAGAGTGCGTCATAAGTCTCTGAAAAATAAAGCGTTAGCTCTTCTGTCTTGCCCCAAATCCCTGAGAATATATTGGAGAATGAAGACGTATAACCTGCGCTGGTTATCCATGGCAGGTTTGCAAAATCATCGTTCACATGAATCATCGTTTCGGACCATGTTTTAGTAACAGACATAACCCCGTCCTGGAATGTTTTTCCTATCAACCCAAACGAAAATGACGCCTGTTCATACTCTGTCGCTATCCTGATCAGCGTTTCCAGAGAATATTCCGCATCTTTTGCATATCTTTCCGTCAGCGATGCAAACTCTTCTATGTCATCTACGACACCGCTTAACGCTGTGCTAAATACCTGGCTCAATCTGTCGGAAACTTCGCTTGGGCTGAGCCCGGTAAAGTCTACTTTGCCTATATCAACGTTTGAATTAAACAGAAGATTCTCCAGGTTGACCTTGTCCAGTCCAAGAGAAATGCCGGCGGTCATGATCGCCTCATAGCCGTCCGTAAACGCAGATGCGATGTCGTCAATTACGGATGCCGGTAGGTCTTTGTACGTCTCCCTGATCTTTGTACTGTTTGACAATCCAAAGAACGATGATTTTTGAACAAGTGTTGTTGTATATGATCTGACGTTCAATGTTGCTTCATCCATAAGCTCACTGAGGGTTTGAAGCTCAAATTTAAGGCCTGTACCGATAAGAGATACTGATTTTGAACTAAAACCAAGGAATCCGACTTTCTGAGTGCCAACAAAGTTCGCACCTGTTAGATCGATCCCGCCAGCTGAAGCCTGAAGGCTAAATGCACGAGCGATTGAGTAAAAGTTCGCATCCATGTTCCTGATGTGCTTGAACATTTTGTTCGTCACTTCAAGCATCGGATATTGGGCGTTTTCAAATACATCCCCCAAATTTTTGAGCGAATTATCGTCAAACTCTACACGCCCCTTTGATGCATCTATCTCTTCTTGCGTCACAGTTGACGACAATAGGCCACCGATCACTTGGAGAGTTGCAGATATCCAGTCACCGGTGGAAAGGGAACCGAATGCATCGCCGATTCCTTTGCCGCTAAAAATGTTTGTTGCCGCTTTTCCGAGTGCATCACTTACATTTCTTGTGCCGGTGTCTATGATCTGATTGAACGCGCCGGCAAAGTCTCCGTGCAGCATTGATTCAAAGATGCCTGAGAACATCGATGACATCGCTTCTGTCGCACGCTGTGCCTCTTTCTCTATCTCAGATACTGTATCTTTTGTCTTGCTTTCTATTTTTTTCATTTCGGCAGCATAGATGTCAGCCAACTGTGCCTGTGACAGATATTTGCCAAGCCCCGCAAGCTTGTCCCCCAGCTGTTTGATCTCGTACCCTTCGTCACCGAGCACGGCTTTGAGCCATTCATCCTGCGCTTTGGCGGCTTCTTTAGCTGCCTTTGCTGCATCTGACGCGGCTTTTTTCTCTGCGTCGCCTGCTTTTGTAGCCTGCTGTGTAAGGTCTCCGTACGCTGCCCCGTGGTCTTCTAGGTATTTACGTGCTTTTTCTCTCTCTTTTTTTGCTATTTCTTCATCATTTGTTGCCGCCGCTTTTTTATACTCTTTATTTATTTTTTTTACCAACTCGAGTGCTTTTTTATGCCCAGCGCCCTCTTCAAGATCCTTAAAGTTTTTTTTGTACTCATCACGTGCTTCGCTTGCATATTGCCATGCAGTAGCTACATTTGAGACCGGAACTCCCATAGAGATAATATCTGCCTTTGTTTTCTCAAAAGATACATGATCGATTTTGCCGAAAATTTTACCTACTCCTGGGATTTTCGCCGCCGCGGAATTTAATGACGAAGAAAGTGAGTTTATCTTGTCGATTATCCAGTTGATCATCCCCGCAAACATATCTTTGACGCCGTTTGCCACATCTGCCCACAATTGAGACATCTTGTTGCCAAGCTTGTTCCAAACTTCCTGAATTGTATTGATGCCTGTGCCTATTACGCCTACCAATTGCCAAAAAGCGACTTTTAAATAATCCCATACCCCGCCGAACAAAGAAAATGCATCAGATAACACACCGGCACCCTCGATCATGCTGTTTATGCCGCTTACAACAGAATCTACAAAACCTTTCGCACTCCCTTTGCCGCTATTAAAAGCATCCTTAGTAAAATTTGAAACATTGCTCACGACCGAAGTAAGATATTTGAAAAGCCCTTCATCAGCTATAGCAAGCTCAATATCCGTCCACTTGTTCTTTATGCCTTGAATCGTGCCGGCCCATGTGTTCTTGTATTTCTCAGCCTGCCCTGCATATTTTTCGGTAAAGATAGCGGACAGAGTAGAGTCGATGATCTCTTTGTTGTTGTCTATGATTATGTTGCGCGCCCGACCCATGCTGTCAGTCCATCCGTAGGCCACTTTCTGCCCTTGCACAGAAGCTTTAGTCCCAAACTCTTTGAGTCTCTCGTTTTCGCCTTGCAGCGCGTCTGCCATCGCTTCTGCAAACTGTTCGATGCTTTTCCCTGATCCAATCGCGGTATTGACATAGGTCTTTAACTGCTCATTGCTGTCCTTTAGTCCGTAGTTCTTCATCAGAAGAAGTGTCTCTGTAGTCTTTTCTATCGACTGATTGTAGTCCATTGCAAACTTACGCGCCCTTGCCATTTCGCTCTGTTGCTCTGTGAGCGAAGAAGTAAAAGCGCCCATCCGGTTTCCGTACTGCTCAAACTGTGATGCCGTATCAAAAAAAGATGCAACGGATGATTTTACAATGTCGATCGCTTTATCTGCGACATACAGCCCACCGGTGAACTTCATGATGAAGTTTTTGAGATCATTTACACCCGTCTTTGCTTGATTGACAGCCTTATCAAACTTCAGTACTTCGTCGGATACCTGCGTCACCTTGCCGGTCTGCGCATCTACTTTGAGCGTAAGTTTAAGTTCCTTTCCCACTGTCAACCTCCATTTGTATATGTTTTGCCATTTCTAGCGTATCCACCCTGTCAAGGTCATACTTATCGCAGTATGCAAATACAGTATGAGGGTCTATATACACGCTGCTAAAACCTGCGATACGCGACATAGACCATATCCTAATCATCATCTTTTCCCAGTCATCTTCAAGAAAGACTGTATCCGGATGGCGCTTTAGGACGAACTCTTTTTCGCTTTCATCGGGAGCGCCGTATTTTGATGCCTGCTTTGCATAGGCAACGATCCTGTCTATTTTCTCTTTTTTGCGTTTCCCACCGCTTCATCCAGCTGGCCTTTGACATCATAGGCATTCCCTGATGTCTCAAGCTCTGACAACATACGCTCGATGCTTGATTCTTCACCGCGGAGGTTCTCTTTTAAAGTCTGTTTACTGAACTTCACTGATTCCGAAGCACCTTTTTCCACAGCTGCGATACCCGTATCTATCTGTTCAGTTGTCGGCTCGAGATATGAAAGCTGCGCAGAGCTCCCGTCTGCATATTCCCATTCAAACTTAACTTCTGTTCTTTTGGCTTTTAGTTTCATTTTTTGTCCTTTTGATTTTTTGTCCTTTTTGCTCAGAGGCGGGAGAAGGACGAACCCGCCACATCATCAGTCGAATATGACGATCTGGATGTTGTCATCACCGTTTGTAGGCAAACATGCAAAACTTCTTGTTGCTTTAAACCTGCCTTGATCGCTGTTTTTGTCGGTATCGTTTGCTACTGCTTTTGGTATACGGATCTCTCCGCGTTTTGTACCGTCTATCTCAAATAACCCAAGAATGATGTTTTTTTCACCCTGTGTTTGAAGCTCATCCCATGATATCTCATTCTCTTCGGTAAGAGATTGCGTGAGCTTCAGTGTCGGTGCGTATTCCTCGCAGTATGCACCGGATGGGCAGCTGGTATCTGCATGTACCATAGATGCGCCCCAGTCAATTTCGAAACTTTCGATATGCCCCCCTACGCCGTTTATTGTATACCCGGTACAGTCTTCAAGCATGTATAGGAATGCAGGGATATCAACCGTAGGTACTGCATTGTCCGGAGCAGTATTGACAAGCAATGTCTCGCCTTGATATTTGAAGCTATATGCAAATGTCATCTCTACAGGCTTGTTTATCTCGCATTTGATAGAGAGCCCGCCTTTACCCCCCTTTCCGCTCACAGTAGCACGAGGGTCTATCCAGTCTATTGAGAGCGTGTCAGTTTTTGCTGTTTTCATCTCATAGCTCACGCCCGCTGGGGACACCAATGCCGTCCCGGCAAAATTACATGTTTCAAGCAATACAGAATATGCTGCTTTATCTGCCGCCATCTTCTGAGTTATGGTATATGATATCTTGCCGGTTCCTGGAGCTACGATATCACGCTTTGTCCCACTAGTCGAAGACATAGGGTCTACCGTTATTTTTCCAAACTCCACTTTAGACATGTCTGTGCCTCTTTCAAGGTACAGTGCAGTTGTCGGAAGCACATATGCCCCAGGTGTAACTTCTTTTGCAACCTTGATCCCCATGAGGGCTTGTGTAAATCTACTTCCTGGCATCATTGTTCCTTATCTTCTGTTTTTTTAGGCTTTACATTTGTATAGCCTTTGCCGATGTAGTTTTTTTCGTGTGACTTAGGCACACTCATCGGTTTACCTGTAGCCTCGTTATACACGACGACTGTATCATTTGCCTTATCCGCCATTTTATACCTCACAATTTTTCATCATGTCTACAGTAAAGAGAAGCAAAATAAAATCAAGCTTGTCTCTACCGCCCCAGTCCATTTTCGTGCCGTCAAAAGACACGCCGTTTGTTGCGTCCATTGTTATTGATTTTAGCCCGACGATAAGATTGTCGCTTATCAGCTCATGGCTATCTTCAACCCTTGCTAAAACCTTCGCATATTCATCCAGACCCTCTATCTCATGAGCAATGATTTTGACTTCATAAACAACTATCTTAGGCTCAAGTGTTTTGATCTTGTCCGTGATGAAGTCAAGCACTTTCTGATGCGTAGTTCTCATCAAACAACCTTTAGAACAATGATCTGCTCTTCATCCACGCTCCCATAAGGGATAGGTCTTTTTGCAACCTCATAGACTTTTGCCTCTGTAGTGATTATCTCGCCGTGTCTGAATTCATAGGTTGAAAGCGTACGTGCTGCCATGAACCCAGACTCTTCTATGCCTTCTATGCTTGCATCAAACATAAAAAAGACCGTAGACCCGTCTTCCTTATTGGCCTTGATGCCTACTTCTGCATAAATTGCAGCAAGATCGTCAAGAAGAGGCTTCATCTGTTATTCCCCCCAACGCTTCTTCGACGGCTTCCACCATCTCTTCTCGCTCAAGCGCTGTATCTACCTTGCAGTAAGCGGCCACTTTGAGCAACATTGCATCGTCAAGTTCAGAGATGTCGCTGTCAAGAGCCTCTTCGAATAAATCGATGCGATTCACTTTTTCAGCCTTATTCCCTGTTTTATCCAGCCCGTAGTGCTCCAGAATGGTATCGATCTCAGGAACTCTAAGATCATTCTTATCTTCTGTGTCCAGAAGTTCTTCGAGCGTTCTCCATGCATGGTCCGCTTTTGGCGCATCGCCAATAACGATAGGCACGATAAGCCCGTCACCGATGAACGATTCCTGCTCTTTCTTGCTGAAATGTTTGTCAAGCTCTTTCTGGTCTACCACAGAACCGCCTTTCAGCGATCCTTTTGGGGTAGTGAACTTACATTTTACGCGGAACATGTCACACTACCTTGACAGACTTGAACGAATCTATATCAGACGGGATAGGAAGCGGTTTTGCCTTGCCAAGAAGGTACTCGTCATCCGGGTCATCCTGTGTCCATGACTTGACAAAGATCTCACCGACGAATACCTGGTTGCCAAGCTCTTTTTTGTCCGTGATACCTGCAAAAGCGAAGTGTCCGCTTCCTGTAGCGTCACCAAGTAGTACGCGGTCTACCGGGAACATTTCCTGTGTAGCGCCATCTTCATCTACATATACATCTTTGTATGCATACATTTCAATATTCTTCTCTTCATATCTACCGATGTATGTTACTCCATGGATAACATTCCCGTTCTCATCAAGCATCGGTGCAGGTTTTATCTGTCCTACAAATATGTTTTTCTTGTCAAATGCTGCTATCACTTTTGCGTTTAATTTGAATGAGGCATAAGCCGATGTACCCATCACGATAGCAGTTGGCGCTTTGCCGGTTGCAACGAACACTTCATCACACCATCTATCCATATCGCCAAGAGGATTAGACCCTCCGTCAGACCACAAGTTGGTGCCGGTAAGAACTTCAATATTGTCCGCATCCATACCGTAATCAAACTCCTCTTCGACACCTTCTCCGTTTGCCGTGAATTTCCCTGTAGTAGCCACGGATACAGCCTGATGCTCCATACGTCTGTATACATCGTTTTTAAGCTGTTTCTCATCTTCGATAAGCTGCTCTTCTGCCCTGTCCTGTGCTGTCATTCCGTCACCGTAGAAGATACTCTGGTCTTCAATGATGCTGTCTGCTTCAGTGATATACTTTGGCTTCAACAAAGGCGGCTCGTATACATCTACCGTTTTACCTTCTTTTGTCATCACTTTGCCGCCGATCTTCGGAGACACGTACGGAGCGAGTCTTCTCCCCCCTTTTGTCGTAACTACCTTGACGTATTTTTCAGGCGTATATTTTCTTCCTGCAAAGAAAAGACGCATAATAAGCCCGCCTGGGACGAATACTCTGTTTGTCTGTTGTGTAAGCTCTGCGCTACCTAGTGCTAATGGCATGGATTACCCCCTTTTCTTGATATAGATATTTTTATCTCTTAGAACATCTTTGACGTCATCGATAGTAAGTGTTCCGCCAAGCACGAGCGATTGCTCTGCTACTTCTCCGCCGATGTTGATAGGCGCATTTTGTGTCAATCCTTCAGGCACTGTAATATCAATTAGCAATATTGCCTCTGCATTTGCTGCTGTTGCAGTTAGCTCATAATTCCCGTTAACATCTTTTCCAAGCACTGACCCCTTAAGATATGTACCTGCTGCCATTACACCGTTTCCATCTACTCTCCATTCAGAAATTACGATAGGATTTCGGTCTTTAGTTACTGATTCGATTGGCTGTGCCATTATTGTTTACCTCCAGTGAGTTTTTTCATGATGCTGCCGTGAGCCGCGTCTTTTTTTTCTTGTGGTTGACCATCCGCGCCTTCAGGATTGCTAAGCTGCTCGAGTTGCTTGCCTAGCTTTTCCCCATTGTCTTTATGCTGGGAAAGGGCTGTCGATCTTTTATCCTGGTCTGCGTCAAACAGTTTGATCTTCACATCGTTTGCGCTCATGTTTGCATCTGCAAGAGCCTCTGCGATGATGCTTTCAACGCCGGGTCTTGCCAATGCATTGATGGAAGCGATACGTACCCTTTCCTGTTCGATTGCCCCGTTTACGTCAGCCTGTGCTTTGCCCTCTTCCATGATCTGCGCTACAACATCCGGGTGTGATGCTTTGAGGCTCTCCGCGGTGACAGCGGGCGAACCCTGTGCAGCAGATGCAACGATGGAAGCATAAACAGCTGGAAAATCTTTTGCAATAAGCTCTGGTGTAATGTCAGTGTATTTGATCATTGCCATACCTGTTTCTCCTTTTTTTCTAAGATTGAATACTTTTGAGAAGAGCCTCAAAAGTCGTTATCTCATCGATCATACCCGCGCGAAGCGCATCTTCAGCGATGAGAAGGTCACCCTGCCCGAAATTTGCCAAAACTTCGTCAAAAGTGACACCTCTGTTGTCTGCGACTCCCTGCACGAAAGTCTCTCCCAGTCGGTCAGCCCACACCTGTATCTGCTCTTTGCCGGCATCAGTACGGATATCTGGCCGCTTCTTCGGACTTACACGAGAGACGATCTCGATAGTCTCGACGCCGGAATCTTTCTTGAAGCTAAACCCGTAAACCGCCCCGATACTTCCTACCATAGCCGTTTTTGAAGCAGCGATATGATCGCTTGAGCTGGAAAGCCAGTATCCTCCGGAGGCTGCCATATCATCCACATAAGCAATGATCGGCTTCACTCTTCTAACATCCTCCATGATCTTTGTGGCCTCCCAAATGCCTGCCGCCTGCCCGCCGCCCGTATCATAGATCATCACGATCTCTTTGACGCGCGGGTTTTCCCCTGCCTTTACAATGTCCTGTATCAGCACTTCCGTGGAAACGTCTCCGCAAATCTCCGTAAAAAGATTAGCGTAGCGGTAAATGGACCCTATGACCGGGATAATGGCAGTCGTTCCGCGTATCTCTACCTTTCTTGTATTATCTAGGGGCTGTCCTACTTTTGCAGCAAGCATCTCAACATCATATTCGCGTGAAGCGATCTGATGCATCATCTCCAGCCTTTCCGGCAGTATCAGCCATGACTCCTGCTGCAACGCTTTAAAAATTCTGCTCATTGTTGATTCTCCACTGTAATGTCTGTAACAATTGACGGATCTTTGACTGCCATGATTCCTGTATCTTTGTAGATATTCGTCTCCTGCTTGGCCGTTTTTGCGTTGGCATTAAAATCTGTGCCATTCATCTCGGCAGCCTCTTTCGTGCGCGTGCTGAAGAGTTCTTCCACTTTCATCTTTGCCGCCCTTGTTTCCTGGTACGGGTTAAGCTGTGCCTGCCCTGGGCCGTTCCACGCGGCTCCGCAGTATGCTTTCATTATCATTGGGTTGTCAATGAACCCAGGAGCGGGGAGATACCCAAGCAGAACTGCCTCCTTGATCACTTCTTCATAGATAGGCTGGCAGAACTTTGCGGCGAACCACACCCTTCTTGCCCTGAACATCTTCCACGCTTCAAGCAGTGCTCCTCTTGATGCTGAGTATGAAGAGCTGAAATGCTTGACAAGCACCTCATAGGGGATGTGCAGCGCGGCTCCTACGTAGCGAAGCACTGCAGAAACAAACGGGTCAAATGAGGTATTTGGCCTGTTAGGGTTTGCAGTTTCTATACTCTCCCCATGCGCAAGCCCTATAACAGAACCAGCCTCAAGGTTTATCTCAGAGGTATCGTCTGCATCAGTTGTATCTCCGTCATACCCATTCGGAAGTTCGCCGGACTCTGTTTTGATAAAAACAGTAAACAGCCCGCTCACCACGGCCGCTGTGAGTTCGGCCTGCGTATAGTCTCCTAGCTGCTTGAGCGGTTCTATGACCGGAGCCAGCATGGTGATGCCGCGTCTTTGGTACGGCCGTACCTTTTCAAATACATGGAGGATATTCCGTCTGCCGTTTTCTGCGAAGACATCCACGCCTACCCACTTCACGCCTGCGCGCATGGACGGGTGGCTGGAGGAAAAGTGATAGCGAAGCGGCGCGCCGTTGTCGTCATTCTCAACTCCTCCTGCGATCTTCTTGCTGTCTTTATCCCCGTTGGGGTTGGAGCACATATCCGCTTCTATGAGGCGCACCGCTAAAGAGAAAGGAGAGTCTTTGCGCGCGATATACGGAAGCGCGGCGAATACGTCTCCTGAAATAAATGTGCCGGTAAGCGCGATAGCCTGAAGCTCATAGAAGTCGGATGTGTGTTCTGCATCGGCATTCTGGCTTTGCGCCCAGAAGTTGAAGTAGCGCTCAGCCTTTACTTCCCATGCGCGGGCTTCTTCTTCGCTAAGGCCCAAAAAGTCGTTATCCAACTGCGCCTGAACTGTAAGCCCTGCTCCGATGATGTTATATTTCATCGTACCCATGGCGCCATGTACGATCGGATGGTTTCTAAAAAGGTCTCTTGACACTCCGTGCATCTTCGTAAGGTCTTTTAAGTCGTCCGCATCAGAGTCCTGAGCCTTGAAGTTTGCTGAGCGCATTGAACGCTTTCCGGACTTTGTGGCAATGTACCCGCTGTCTGCCAATACCTGCATATGCATACGTGACCGTACGCGGTCAAGAGCCGCTGCCGGGTTGAACACGTTTACAGCACGGTCTATGAGATTCATGTGCACGAATGGTTTTTTCATCCTCTAAATACTGCCTTTCTCATGCGCACACTTTTTCGGCCGCCCTCAGTAGTTGGAGTTAAAGACATAACTTGTCTATTCCAGTAGTCTCGTCCATCGCGAATTTCTTTAATATTTGCTTTGTTGAATGTTTTATCACCAATGGTATACGACTGGTTTTTTAGAACGGTCTTTTCGGCTTCAATATATAGATTTAACATGGTTTCTGCTGTGTCAAGATCGATAGCCATTTTCGCTCCATAATGTTTATTTTAAAGCATTATGTCGGTTTTGATTTTTTTAAAACAGACATGTTTTTCTGTCTTGCGAAAAAGTTAAGTTTTATGATATACTAAAGGTTTTTGTAAAAAACTTTACTTCGGTAAACCTATAGACCATCTGCAAAGTCTCTATATACAAGTGCAAGCTCCTCTTTTGCATCCTCTATGATGCCAGGTTCATCAAACGTCATATTTACCGCATCGCTTATCGAAACATCGTGCTTTTGTGCAATATGTTCAAGAAGAAGAATGTATCGGTTCTTCAATGTAAGCTGTTTTCTAAACTTTGTCCTAATATTCCAAAAATTCATTCTTCCGCACATGTATTTATCTCCTGCTTAAAATTCTTCTTCGTTTTTTTGGTGACGCATTTTCTATATGGAACATAGGCTTTGGCATCTTCTCAACATCGATGCCTGAAAGCTCTTTTGCGCAGTCTGCATAGATGCGGCAGTCTGTAGACTCGTTTCGTTTGCCTGGCGGGTTTATCCATCTGCCTGCATCGTCCTGCTTTTCCACAACGATCTGGTCAAAGTATGTTTTATCATAGGTCACTGGGAAGTGGCAGTAGTTGTCACCCCCGTCTGCCAATATTAAACGGGAAAAGAAGTCGTCTTTTGCTGCATTGACTCCGACCATAAATAGTTTTGTCTTATATTTTGTCTTGGTCGGTACCTTGTTTACGACAGGAGCGTCTACCTGTTTTGCCCCTTTTATGGCAAATACGCGTCTGTGGTATCTTTTGGATGTGTAATCGCTGACTGCCTTGCCCCTGTGTCCTCCGTAGTCCACAGTTTTAGTGTGTATCTTCATGATCGATCCGGACTCGTGTTTGTATGTTTTTTCAAGCAGCACCGCATCAAGGGCGATTTTTGTGTCAGGCAGCGACGGATCGCCTACGATAACACCGCGTTCTATTCCCCACGTTTTTCCGTTTTTTCCGTATCCTACCACCTCATACTCAAAACGGTCATCCTGCGTATCGACACCTGCATGCAAAATATACACATCCGCAGGCACTTCTGCCTTATACGTCTCTCTTCTTGCATACAGCGCATCTTCTGTCATCTGTATATCTTTAAGCTCATCTTCCTGCCATGGCCGAGCATCACGGGTATTTACCCATGTTTTCATCTTTCTTGTATCGCCTCGTTTCATTGCTTTTTTTGCAGTCAATTTCTCTTGAAATATCTCGTTCCAGCCCAAAAACCCTATAGGTGAGTAGTATGATGGTATTCTAAGGCCTTTATGGGGGTGGCCTGCATTATCCGCGATAGTTCTGGCCCCGTTTCTTTGGTCCATCATCCATGTTTTATGCTTCTCTTCTATTAGTGTTCCGCAATGGTAGCAGCAGAACTTCACATCGGAAGTGAGTGTGTATTTATATTTATCGTATTCAAAACGGAAGTGTTCATCTTCAAACACTACCATGTTATCTTTATTTTGTTTTTCATGGTCTTTTGGCGTGCAATGTGGACATGGCATGTAGTATCGGCGCTGGTCTGAGTCTTCATATTCTATCTCGATGTTTGACCTCCCTTTTACGGTCGGTGTAGAATTGATATACACTTTCTTGAGCGATCCGAAAGCGTCTGCCCTTTTTTTGCCTAGATCAAGCGGATCACCTTCTCCTTCCACGTCAAGAGGGAACCCATCCACGTCATCTAGTATTACGATACGCGAAGAATCTGACCTAAAACTGATCGCCGACCCGGCCCACCCTATGTTGAGAGAGCCTCCGGGATATATCTTCTCGAAAGTGCCTCCGATGTCGTCCTTGGTTTTCCCGCCTGTTATTTTTTTGGCGATGTGCGGCATCACACGAAGCGATGGTGTCAGTTTTTTGTTTGAGTGTTTTTTTGCCAGTGTTTCTGAGGGAAGTATCATCGTTTGAGGAGCAGGCACGATATCCATGTAGTACAGCGACACGTTATTGCCTACCTCTGTAGCACCGATCTGTGTCCCCTTGATGATCTTTACCTGCTGGGTGCTGTCCTGTGGGCTTAGCCACTGCATCACTTCTTTAAGATATGGCATCCTGTCGCTTCTATATTTGCCAGGCTCTGCACTTGACTCCTTTGGAAGCATGCGGTATTCGTCAGCGTATTTGTCTATTGTGATGTACGGATCAGGAAGAAGCGCTTCGTAGATGCCGATGAAAACAGGGTTAGAGCTCACGCACGGCCTCCGCAGATTCATTGAGCGCCATAGTGATCTCTTCGTTTAGAAGGTTTCTAAAGTCATGTTCAGGCAAAGAACCGTAGTAAGGCATCACACGGTTTGTGATGACCATTATCCTGTCCCGCACCACCCTAAAAGCTCTGAAGTGGCTTTGGTACACCTTGTCTTTTAGTATGCTATTTGACTCTTTCTCATCTGCCGTGGCGCGCTTGATGCGAAGGTCTTGCCTCATGATGGCCATGTTTAAATCTTTGATGGTCATGTCTTCGGTCTTCTTTTTTTCATCCCCAGTAAGCTCGTCGATATCTAACAAACCGGCTATCTCTTCCTGCTCTTTGTTCTTATCAAATATCTCCTTCAGCCTCTTTCGCTCAGCCTCTTCCTGCTCCGGTGTCAGTGGAGGAGCAGACTCTATCATATCGATCAGTCCGTTGTCAGGCTTTCTTTTTAGCGTATTTGCTTCACGCTGTGCTTCACGCCGCGGATCTATATTGTCAAGGACGGCCTGCTTCACCTCTTCATACTTGAAAAACTTCTTCGGACTGCCTGGCTTATGGTGTATTGTGAAAATTCCTGCTTTTACTCTCTGTGAGAAATATCCTTCAGACCAATCCACGATACCGTCATCATTCAAACACTTTAGGCACTGTGACGCAGTCATAAGTTCCATTATTACACAACCTTTACTAAAGTTTTATCACTCATAAAAGTTAAGCAAGTTAATTTTCCCAAAACCACGCGATTCTCGGGGTTCACACTACCCGTGTGCGTTCTGTCTTGCCGAAAGAACCTATTTATTTTCATTTGATCCATCCTTTCAACGTATTGCTATTGAATACTTTTTCGATTGCTTCGCTAAGATGTATATTTTTTCTTCTGTCGTGTACCTTTTGAGCAGTATCCTCGAAACTTGTAAGGATTTTTTTATAGTTCGGTGTTTTTGATATCCGTAGCATACATACCGGGTAATTGCTGTCTGACATCCTTGCATATATCCCTGGATGGAGATGTGATTTTTTATACGAAGGTATAACAAAATACCTCTCTCCTTTTTTACTCATATTCCTGAACTTTGACTTCTTTGTCTCGTTTGCTGAGTACCCTGACTTATATACTAATTTGAGTTGAGATATCATCTTTACATATGTTAATGGCTTGATCGTCACGCCTGGGGGAGGTGTAAGTATCTCGTTGCGGCTCATGTATCCAAAGTATATCATCGACTTTTCAAGTCCTTTCCTTTCGCGATCTCCGCCGAAGTAGTGAGGCAAAAGAACTTTGTGGTGCCAAGACCACTCATCTACGAATATCTTTGCATACGGCTTTGATTTTGATGCTTTGTTGATGCGAACAGATGATATGAGTGGCCTTTTCTTTATGTTCAGCTTTGCAGCGATCTCTTTGTCTATCGATTCCTTTGCATCAAACGCAAGATTATTGAGAGACAGTACCGAGACATAAGGGATATCTCTATCTCTTATCTTGCCGAGCTCTACAGCTGCTTCGGTTATACTTTTAAAGTCTCCTCCGACACGTATATCTATCACGCAACTTCTCCTATCTCAAACGTCAATTCACCCAATGACATCTTCTCGGCAAGACGTTTGACTGTGAGCTCATACTCTACACCGTCAGAGGACCTAAACACTTCACGATCATCGTCAAAATTACCGGAAATCCATGATCCATTCACAAGAACACGGATATGTGTGCTGATATATTTTAAGTACTCCTGATTTGTAAGAAAGTTTTTTAAGTTGTATTTGAAATTGTTTGATCGATCATGCGTATAAAGATAAATAGCTCTGATCATTTCTTTATCAGGTACTTGCATATGATTTATGTATTCTTTTAATGCTTCATCTTTTTTACCTGTAGATACTCCATTCATCTTGTAGATAAAGAAAATGTTTTCAAATCTAACGCGCGTATTATTATTATCTATATTAAATTCTTCGTTCGGCTGCTGTCGTTCGTTTCGTTCGGTGCTATCCTCATAAACCCTTGTATTAGGGTGTTTGCTGTCGTTCGTTCCGTTCGGTTGTGAACGTTCGTTCCGTTCGGTTGAATTTTTGGCATAACTATAGTGAGCGTTGTTCCTGAGTGTCCTTCCGTCGTCAAAAAGATCACACTCATGCTTAAATTCACGTATCCAATCCCATGCAGTGCTTTTGCTCACACTCCATGCGGAAGCATAGAAACCTACGGAGTGGTGATCTCCCATTTCCATATCGTGCCAGTACGACATAAACGCCATAGCACGCTTCCTTTTCCCGTCCCTAATAAGCTCGTTAACATAGTCTATAGGGTATATCCTGTAATTAAGTCTCATGTTTTACCTTTAGATTATCGGCATCGAATAGTTATTTGTTCTCATCCCAACGTGCCCCGTGCTGTCGTATGTATACTCAATGCCTCCATAGTTCTCAAAAGAGGCAGTGGACCCCTTAAAGTAGCACTTGCATATCCCGGCCTCTCCGTCCCTGTTCTTGCCTACAATCAATTCAGCTTCTGCGACCGCCGGCTCTCTATCATTTACGTTTCTTTGGTAGTAGCTCTCACGATGCGGGAATATGATGACATCCGCATCCTCTTCTATGGCACCTGATTCTCTAAGATCAGACAGTAGGGGACGCTTGTTTGTACGCTGCTCATTTGCCCTGTTAAGCTGAGAAAGAAGAACGACGACCAAACCATACTGCTTTGCTGTCCTTTTAAGCTCTTTAGTGATCTCGTTTATTTCATTTGGTATATTGACTCCTGGCTTTTTGATGTAGCGAATATGGTCTATGAACCAGTATTTCACCTCAGGGTGTTTTCTAAAATGCTGCGCGGCTTTGGCTTTGATCTCGGCTATGCTAAGGTAGCTTTCGTCAACGATGTGCAGCAGGTTGGTTTTTGTGTAGAATTTCACCGCGCTCTCAAACCGGTCTTTTTCTGTTACGTGCCCTCTTTTGATATCGGACAAAGATATGCCTGATCTGGTTGCAACAAGTCTTGCCATGATCTTTTTACCGCTCATCTCAAGCGAATTCATATAGACACCGTGGCCTTTGCCAAGCGCGTAGTCCGTTATGGTTGTCATCAGTGAAGTTTTTCCCATCGACGGACGTGCGGCTATGACCACCAGGTCACCCGGCTGGAATGCGCCTACCTTTGCATCCAGTGAATTGATACCTGTCTTGTAGCCTATGATGTCGCCTGCCTCTGCCGCTGCATTCATATCCGAACGCATTTCTTCTATGAAGTCAGCAGAAGTTTTAACCGAATGCTTTGATCCTATGTCCATGATCTTGTCGATGCTCTTATCGATCCCGCTTGCTACATCAACGCTGCTTTTATCATCAGACTCTATCATCTTTTTTATCGAAAGCCCAAGGTTCACAAACCCTCTTTTTCTCGCCATTTCTGCTATCATGTCGATGTACGGATCAAGCACAGATATAGGGTTGGCAGACAGTATGTCAAGCATTGCCGCTTCATCCCACTCTTTTCTTTTGATCATCTTAGACTTTACAAACTCTTCATCTATAGGCCTCTCTTCGCGTAAAAGCTCAAGCATGGCAGAAAAAAGGTTTCGGTGAAAGGGAATGTAGAAAGCCTCCGCTCCTATACGCGCAGATACGTCATCAAGTACGAAAGGTTCGAAAAACACAGAAGACAAGAGCGCTCTCTCCATGTCAATGTTGTAAAGTGTTTCCATTATGCTTCCTCTATCGGTGAGAGACTGTACTCTTCCCACTTTACCTTTTTGTTTTCTTTTTTGTGCACGGTGCGCTGAAATATTTCTACTCCATACTTGTGCCGAAGTTCGCTTATGCGGTTTGGGAGACGTAGTATGCCGAACTCATGAATCGCTTCCAGGCTTGTAAGCCGGTTTCCTTTTTTCAGATGTTCGTATACTGTCCTTCCCTGCGATCCCATCGGAGGGAGTTCTCTCTTTGCTCTTTCCATCTCATTCACTCCTTAGCGTTTTGAGTCTTGCTTTTGCCAGCATGGCCGTTTCATCGTGCTTTCTTGCCGCCTCTTCGCTCTCTTTGATGATCGCTCTCAGTTCTGCTTCGTCAAGTGTTTTATCTCTTAGCGCAAACTTTCCTGTTTTAAATGCATCGTCACTCTCTATGAGTGCATTGTCAAGTGCGATATGGATATTGATGTCTTCTATAGATACAGCAGGTACATCGATCATCTCAGGCTTTAGCCCCCACTGCTTCATGTACGCAGTAAAAAACACCATGCGTGCATCCATGTCCATCTCTTCGATGAGCGCTTCTTTTCGTTCGTCATTTAGTGTTTTATCGTCAGAGTGAGGATTGAGTGCAGCAGATAGCTGCCTTGATGCATTGTCGCCTTTATACCCCAAAACATCGGCAAAATACCCTCTGTTCAGGTTATGGCGGTTGTTGTAGTCGTCCACGGCTTTGGTCATGGCCGTGTAGAAAGATTTAGATTTCATGTGATCCTCCCTTCGCGTCCGCTTTGGAAGGAGGTGTACGGTAAAGGAGGATCAAGTCCAAAACCCGTACACCGCCTACCAAAGCGGACTTAAAGATAAACATAAGTATCGTATGGTACGATGCTTATGCACAGCGTGCGAAAAAGTGCCTTGATCTGTCGTCAAACTTTCTCAAGGCGCCCACTCTAAGAATCCCCCGAAAGGAACTCTATAAAATGAGTAAAGAGATAACCCATCCAAAGATATTCAATATCAGTGGCATGTTCTTCAAAGTCGTTTCTTATACAAACCTGTCAGATGACCAGGCTGCGAATGTTGCCATGATGTTCTACAAAAGCCATAAGTTCACCGCAAAAGACAAAAATAAGACTTTTACCATCAAGACATCTTTTGATAAAGGTTCATCAAGGTATCTATAAACCTTCCGAGTTTATCTTTGTCCAATACAATGGCATTTTCTTGATATGGTACGATGCTTACTGTTTCCATCTCATCCTCAACATATCCGATAATATATTCAGATGAACCCACCATAATCCTCTTTAATTTTAATTCGCTATAATTGTTTTGTAATGTGTTGTTTTTAGCGTGCTTGATTAATATTATAGACAATTTGTCTAATCATTGTCAAGTATTTATTTTAATTTAATTCTTTGGGGAAGTGTCATGAGTTTTGAAATCACAATAAAAAATTTGGCAAAAAGAGTTGAAGATCTAAAAGATAAGGTGGTTACGGAAGAAGCCACTAAAACATCTTTTATCCTTCCTATGCTGAGTGCTTGGGGATATGATATATTTGACCCTACTGTTGTTATCCCGGAGTTCACGGCTGACATTGGTATAAAAAAGGGGGAGAAGGTAGATTACGCCATTATGAGCGGAGAACACCCTATTATACTTATTGAGGCAAAGCCGCATACAGAAAAACTTGACCGCCATAAAACCCAACTTGAAAGGTATTTTACAGTGACTGACAGCAAGTTTGCCATACTTACGAACGGTATAGAGTATAGATTTTACTCTGACATAGAAAAGCCGAATGTTATGGATGCTTCACCATTCCTTGTAATCGATCTACTTAACATAAAAGACAGGGACATAAAGCAGCTTGAAAAGTTTTCAAATAAAACACTTGATATAGACAACATACTCAGTATGGCCGGTGTGAAAAAATACGTAAACGGGATCAAAGACATATTTAAGAATGAGGTATATGAGCCAAGTGATGAAATGGCAAGGTTCTTTGCTTCAAAGCTTACCGATAAGGCAATGAGGCAAAACGTTATCGATGAATTTAAAGGTTATATAAAACAGGCATTCTCTGAAGTGGTAAGTGATATGGTTAACGACAAGATAAACTCATTCAAATCAAAGATAATGTATGAAAATCAACATATAAATCAAGAAGAAAGTTCACAGGTAAATACAGAACCATCAATAGAAGACGTTATAACTACAGAACAGGAGCTTGAAGGATTCTTTATAGTAAAGTCCATCCTTGCTGAAATAATTCCATTGCATAGGGTCGTAGCAAGAGATACAAAAAGTTATTTTGGCGTTTTGCTTGATGACAACAATAGGAAGTGGATATGCAGACTTCGCTTCAATGCAAAAAGTAACAAATATATAGGTATTCATACCTCAGACAAAGAAGAAGAAAGATTTGACTTAGAAAGTGTTGAGGATATCTATAAATTTAAACAGCAAATTATATCTACAGTTCAAAGATTGAACTCTTAATCGCGCTCTATAACCAATCTTTTATATTCCTATCCACCTGCTGTTCATAGGTGGACTGCTCTGTATTATTCATTGTTTTCTACAATGTAGTGCCGTCTTATATTTACAGCTTCGATAGTTGCCTCTGACTTAGTATATCCTTCAACTTCTACTAACTGCTCTACGTTTTCATTAAGTATCCTAATCATATGATCAAAATTCACATTATCAGTCTTAATATGCACAGAGAACTCTTTACCATCAATAATGACCGATGCACTATAAATGCTCGGATTTCCTATCAAGCTAAATGCAGGTCTATGAACTTTTCCTACTCTTGAAATTTGCCTATTATATAGTCTGCTGTTTGCATCGGATATAAGACTAAGATCACTCAGTTTTATGCCGGTATCATCATCCCCAACTATAAGCTCAAACACTTTTATCCCTGGGATAGATTTAACCTTTACTAATTTTTTTATGAAGTTTTTATAAAGTCCAGAAAGCCTATGATCGCTATTTGAAAAATCCCTATCTACCATACTTAGTTTTATATCGTTCATTGCTTTTTTTAAAATCTCAATGGCTTCAGTATCTATGGTCTCACTTATGTATGGTATTACTGTGCTGCCAGCTTGAGCGCTTACTTGGTGAATACCTTGAAAATTAGTGTTATTTACGGCTATAGATTTTATAAGTTCGTCTGACGTATGATATATCTTACCAGCAATATTTGGGTCAAGTCCATATCCAATATTAAGCTCAGGCCCATCATATCTAAAGCGAACCATATTCTTGAGAGTTATTTGTTCAAATGTTGTTCTAAGCCCATAATATTGTGCTATAAAAGAAGATGCCGCATTAAATATACCCTCTATGTTTTCATGATGAACTTGAGATCTTTCATGGATATTAACTTGCTCGTTTTCTATTTCAAATTCTTGGATAGATAACTCTCCATTGAGTGCGGAAAGAAATATGTTTTTATAGCTTTCATGTATCTTAAAATTAGGTACTTCTTGTAAATAATATGTATCTTCATCAACTACCCATGCTCTGAACATTAAAATATCGTTTCCACCTGCATTTAAAAACATTTTGAAATCATACATAGGTTTTGATGCGTTCATTAACCAAGCCTTTTATACATCGGAACTACGAAATTATGATTGTTGTTATGCAACCATCTTCCAAAATCATTTGTATATTTTTTTGGAACTGATGACATTGTCATATATTTACTAATTATACTCAATTTATCATTGAAACTTAGACCAGTGTAATCATTTAAAAAATAGTTGGTCCATACTGCATAAAGAGCATTTTCATCTTGTTTTTTATAATATTCAAAGCCCAATTTCTTCCATACCAATACACCATCCCATGCTGCATCAAGTTGAATTTCTACAAAATCATTATTGGCATATATATGCATTTCATTTCTATGAAGTTTTTTAGCGATCCCATGACCTCTAAAATTATCATATAGAACAAAAAGTTTATGTTCGGCAACCTTCCCATCACCAGTAAAACTTCTCAACCCTAAAACTTTATGATATTTTCTTTCTATTGGAGCCAAGTTCATTTTGTTTGATGAATTATCATAAATATTTATTGTTGTCTTTTTTATATTATCAGATTCGCATTCTGAAAATAAATCTTTCCTGTTTATCCCATTAATTATATATATTTGCCCTATATCATTATCATTTATTATTGTATTGCAATCCATCTTCATACCCTACCTATTGCGTCTCATCTGCCCGACCACTTCCCCGATCACCATACATGCAGCCGTCTGCTCTTCTGTGAGCTCTATGTCGCCTACATCTGGGTTGTCGCTGCTCAGGTTGAACCTTTTTGAAAAAGGCACTTTCCTGATTCTCTTCACATAGATCTCATCTTCATACATGATCACATAGATGTGTCCGTCTATAATGCCGCCTCCGTTGAGCGGAGAGATGAAGATCAGCTCTCCGTCGATGATCGTCGGTGCCATGCTGTCCCCTTTGACGTTGATGACATGGATGTGCTTGTTGAACGGAACACACAGGAAGTCCTCCACAAAAGCACGGGAAAGACGCATAGGTTCAGTCCCCGTCAGTGAGTCATACACCATCGCACCGCCGCCTGCACTCGCATAAACCTCCGGGTAGTATGGCACACTGATCGTGTCACTCGCCTGATAGTGTGGGGATGGCTTAGCGACATGGCTTTCCTGGTATTCTTTGGTGGAACCAAACTCAACATATGCGATATCTTCTTCCTGGAACACGCTGCGCAAATCAAGTCTAAAGTGCCTTGGCATCTTCTTTGCCCCCGCTCCCCTTTCATACCTGCTTACTTGAGTGATGTCCTTACCTATGGCATCACCTATTTTTTTCTGTGAATACTCATATTTTTCCCTGATCTCTTTAAGCCTACTTCCCCAATTCTCCATAAAAATACCTTTTTTCATAAAAAGTCTTGACAAAGACTTGACATATTGTCTATAATACCATTATCCATTTATAGCTAATTATTACTAATTATATCCAATTAGCTTTAAATCGGAAAAGGTTACCTCCATAAACAGGTAACTTCAAGCGGGAGATCGCGCGTCGCGTAGACGCAAATGACCCGTACGGAACCAGCCGTGCGAAGGTGCAAAACTAAGGGGTGGCCACCAGATAGCCTGAGAGCTTTTCACCAAGCATACCATGGTATGCTTGCAGAAAGTTTTAGAGGTGAACATGAACTATACATACCCCATCAAAGAGGATGAAGAGGTGCTTCTTACTACGGATGATCTTTTATCCAGATACAAGCTGGACAAACAAACACAAAAAATACTTCGCGAGAGAGAATGCGATCCGATGCCATTCAAAAAAATAGGCAAAAGAATCTATTACGTAAAAATAGACATCGATGCATGGGTAGGCCACCAAACTATATAAATATGCTAAATGATATTAAAAAACTACATATGAAAGTATCTAAAGAAAAAGGGGAAACATGAAAGAGATAGTCAAGTATTTAAAGCTTATTCATGAAGAGCTTGTAAAGATAAGAGAGCTTAAAAAATATGAAAGTGACAGAGGGATTGTTTAACCCCTCTCAAGAAAAAACATTGCAGTATTGCTAAATGGATAGGTAACCGTTTTTATGGTCCATCCATCTGCATACAGTTCTTTTAGTGTAGCATGATTATTTTCATTAAGTATTACCTCATTGTTGCGGTCATTTGGACTTGTTTTATGATATATACTATCTACTTTGCATAGTGCTGTTTCTTCATTTGCAAAGTTTCTTGCTGCATAAACTGCTATTTCCATTTTACTGTGTCCTTTATGTTGGTTTTGTTGACGCTTGATTATACATCAAGGACACTGAGAATGGAAACACAAAAAGCTCTCAACCGAGCCTGCAGTTTTATCTATGTTGCAACCTGCATGAAGAACGCACACCAACGAATCTCGCTACTCCTCAATCCTTTAAAACATGAAAAACGACAAAAAGCTGCTTGATGACAGCGAACTCTGCAGGCTCGGTTGAGAGCTTAGCCTCCCCGTTTTTTGGCGGGGGGGGTAACTCCTATAAATAAAAAGGAATTCCCATGGAAGAAAATATAATTCTCGCTGGCCACGTTGAGGCTATGATAGCCGCGCTCCAAAGCATTGGTAAAGGGTCGCTTGCCGACCAGATGGCAACGCATCTCCAAGAAGCTGTAAAAGCCACAATGATAGAAGGCAAAAGTTCGTCTGTCACGCTTAAGCTTACTGTAGCAAAACAATCAGACGAAATGATCACGCTTACAGGATACTCAGAAGCAAAGATACCAAAACCAAAACCAAGCGGATCATTCTTTGTTGATCCTATGAAAAACTTCCAGATCGGTCGCAATAGACCCAACCAGCAAATACTACCGGGAGTACAAAATGATAGATAAGATCTTTTCTTTTTTCCAAAAGCCAACAGAGACTGACGCAAACGGGAATATCCTGCAGCATATAAGCTACAATGTAGAAAAACCGAAAGAGCATCGTCAAAAGTTTTTTGCATACCCTATCGCACGGAACGTCATACAGCAGAACATTGTAGACAAGCATGATTTTATCAAATTCATCAATGAATATAAGACAAAAGCAACAAAGATATTCTTCGATGAGCAGGTGATCACGGCAGTGTTCAACTACTCAACAGCCCAAGAAGCAGATCACGGAGACTCGTATTGCAAGATGGCACTTGAACGGACAAAAGATTTCAAAGAGTTTATGCAACATATCAATACTTCCATCACGCAAAAGCAGTTTATCCATCTTCTGAAACGCATGGAACCGTACATTGTAGAGTTTGACCGCAAGGCAACTGAAGATATGGACATCATCGAAGTAGCAGAGCATCTGCACGCTACAAAAAATATCAATAGCATACAGCGCAATACACAGCAGGCATTTATCGTCGATGCAGAGATCAGGACTGGCCACTCAAGCTATGTGATACCAAGATACATCGCCTTTAAGCTGCCGGTATTCAAGAATGATCTAAAACTTGAAGCGAAGTTCGAGACAGAGCTTTTCCTAGATGCGATGGACGGAGGATTTGAGGTGAAACTTTCATGTTACAGGCTTGAGCAGACCATCGAAGAAACGGTAAAAGAGTTTACTGCTAATGTGAAAAATGGATGCGAAGGCGTCGAAAGCTTTATGATATAAATCATACCAACAGGATAAACCCAAGGACGGCCATGAGTGATCCGAGGAGGTAAAACACTTTCCCGGCGGTCGTCCATATCCTTACTTCTTTTTTGCCTTTCAGCCTTCGTTCTATGATCGGAATCCGGCTGATGAATTTTCCAGTGAACTTGTCAAAATTAGCAGTGTATCCGTATTCATAATCGTCTACTTTGTGACGGTTTGCGCCCTCGCCTATGCCGACAAGCACCATAGCAAATGAAAAAGCCGCTCCTGCTTGGTGATCGATAACCGTAAACGTTTCGGTTCCAAAAGCCATAAGAAGAAGAAAACCAAATACCAGCATCACATTGTACCACCTTGTAAAGTCTAAATTTTTAAATGGATTACCCATCTGTGAGCCTTTTGTTAGATTTGTTTTTGCACCTCAATTATAACACAAAGGCTCGCACATGGGTAATTATGCCTATCACACAAAAGGAAGAGAAAATGAAAAACACTACTTTGATATACAGGGCCATGGCGAACGGCTGCAAAACAGCCGGAGATCTAGCAAGATACTTGAAGGGGGAAAGATGAAAAAGTTTTTACGAGCTATGGAGTGGGAAAAAAGAGGCGGCGGCAAGATCGTCATCACTGTGCCGGTGCTTGCAGTTGACTTCGACGAAAAAAGCGGCAAAGTGTGCTTGCTGCATACAGACAGCAGCAAAACACACATCGACACCAACAAAGACAAAGTGATCATCAAAAAAGATAAAAAAATCATTCAAATCCTAAAAGGAAGCAGAAATGAAAACATCGAACAACGAATTTGAAAAATACACGGGCGGGTTTTTGGTCGTGATTTTGTTCTTTGCTTTTTTCTATGTCCTGGCAAATGCTGCCGAATGGTTTTTTGGAGGATAGTTTTGAAAAAGTCAAGATACTACGAAAAATGCATAGACTGCGGATGCGTTATACATTCCAATACGGACAGAAAATGTGCATGGTGCAAAGACAAAAAGAAAAGCAAAAAGAAAATAGACCCAAAATGGCTGGTGCGCGGGAACATCTCCGCCAATTCAAATGCTTGTGCGATATTAGGGGAAAGTTTATGAAGCCATCGATAAACGACATGAAGAAGAGTTTTTGGGGTGATCATTCTTTGGCTTATCGTCCTGCAAAAACAACGGTGCGGGTTATGAGTGCAAAAAAATGCTACGGGAGACCCGAGGGCACAGTGCGCGAGGTGGTGTATCTGGATCGCGTGGAAGTGGTGGTGTGGAGATGAGAAAATGACAAAAAGGAAAAACTATGGCATCGATAATGATTAATTTCAAAGAGGCGTGCGAAATCCTAGGGATAGACACATCAAATCCTAAAGCGAACGAGTTTAAAAAGAAGTTGCCTAAATACGAAAACCCGTTCTCTAAAGTTAAGATCTACAAAAGAAGCGATGTTGTACGAATCATAGATGGGTTTAAGCCCTTAGATTATCTATGTAATCACTCCACCACTGCATAAGCCTTTGCCTCTCAGACATATACAAGGCTTTGTTGTAGACCCCTTTCACGCTATTTTTTTCTACATGCGCAAGCTGCATTTCTATCACATCACTTGATACACCGTGTATATGTATATTCTCATGCAGAACTGTACTGGCGGTATGTCTAAACCCATGAGTGGTCATTACGCCGTCGAAGCCTAGGCGTTTGAGCATGATATTTAGCGTATTTTCGCTAAGTTTCTTTGACCTATTGTACGGACTTGGAAAGACAAGCCCATCTTTTTTATCCCCTAGTATATCTATCATAGTGTCCGTGAGCGGCACTATATGGTCACGGCTCATCTTCATTTTTGCAGCAGGTATCGTCCAAAGTCTATTTTTGTAGTCAAATTCCGACCACTCGGCATCTCTGATATTTGACGGCCGTAAAAACACATAAGGCATAAGCCGCAAAGCTCTTTTTGTAGAGCCGTCGCATATAGAATTCTCTATCGCTATAAGCAGCTCTCTAAAAAGCGCCTGGTCTGTGATGTGAGCATAGTTCTTGACCTCTTTTTTTTGTAGCAGGATAGATAGATCTATATCTCTCATAGGATTATATTTGCAGTATTGCAGGGTTACTCCATAGCGAAATATCCTATCGATCATCCCGCCGCTTTTTTTGGCATAGACTACTACACCCTTTTTGTTCATGCGCTTAAAATCATCTATAAGCACTGTAGGAGTGATCTTATCAAGCTCAATAGTAAGCAGATCACTAAAATATTTCTCTATAGACGATCTATTGTTGTTGATGTATTTCTCACTAAGATCGCTTCTATTTTCAAAGTATTCATTCATTAGCTCTGTAAAAACCATATTTGCTTTTTTTTCTAGCGGCCTTATGCCGTCCAGCACCATGATCTTAAGCTCATCTCTCTTCTGCCTGGCCGCAGTCAAACTCATAAAAGGATATTTGCCAATAGATTTTGTAGAAGTTTTTCCGTTTATGGTATAGCGATACTTGAACCATTTAGTACCGATAGGGGTAATGTGCAGATACAGGCCGTCACCATCTGCAAGCTTATACTCTTTTTCTTTTTGTTTGGCGCGTTTGATCGCAGTGTCAGTGAGTTGTTTTTTCATAGTGGCTATCCAAGTGGTCAAATATTCTTTGTAAAAACTGTTAGTTCAAATTTTAGCCACTTTTATTTTTTAATTTGATTAAATTAGTTTAAATTGGTTTAAATAGATAGAAGTATATCAAATGCCGTTGTAGTCGTGTGATTTTAGCTTGTTTAAGTTAGTTTAAATTAGATAGCTGGCGGACAGTGAGGGATTCGAACCCTCGGTACAGTTACCCGTACGCATCCTTAGCAGGGATGTGGTTTCAGCCAACTCACCCAACTGTCCATGTTTTTGTGGAGAGAATTATAATGCAATACTCTTAAACAAAAGCTTAAAGAAATAGATTTTTTCTTTTTTTGGTCTATTATTTATAAAAATCATTTTTGATCTGTGACTTTTACTTTGTTTTATGAATTATTTTATAGTATGATTTAAAAATCAAAGAAAGAGGATGGATTATGCTTCAAAAATTAACGCCGCTGATCGTATTGGGATTATTTGCCCTTGGGGCTTATTTTATGATTCAGGGCATGCAAAATGCAGTAGAGATGACCGATCACAAAAAAGTCGAAAAACAAAAATAACCCAAAATGCCTGAGCGGATAAGCCTGTCTTATAACGTCGCGATCACCTTGAGAATTTCACCTACTTTTTGCGAAGGATTTGGGTCTTTATAGATGGGTCTTCCCACCACAGGATAGTCTACATTTTCCTGTTCGGCCAACTCCAAAGTCGCTACACGCTGTTGATCCCCTGCTTCTTCGCCAAAAGGACGTATGCCCGGGCAAAGTGTCAAAAAATGTTCACTTGTGGCAGTTTTGACCGCCCTGCTCTCAAAGGTCGAACACACCACGCCATCCAACCCGTTTTCATAACTCATTTTGGCAAACTGCTCTGCCTTGTTTTGAATGCTTTTTTCATAGATCATTTGAAAGTTTGCTTCATCAAAAGAAGTCAAAGCCGTCACCGCAAGCACCAGCGGACGGTTAGGATATTTTGCGAGTCTCTGCATCACAGCCTGCATTGCCACAGGCCCCGCGCTCGCATGGATATTGAACATATCTACACCTAGCCGTGCGATCTCTTCTGCGGCGTCTGCCATTGTGTTTGGGATGTCATAAAGCTTGAGGTCCAAAAATATCTTAAACTTTGGGTTGATTGCTTTGAGTGCTTCTATAAACGCTTTTCCGTCACGAATATAAGCACGAAATCCCACTTTCATCCAGATGTTATACTCTCTGAGCGACTCTGCGAGTGCCAAATTTTCTTGAGCTGAAGGCAAATCAAGTGCTACACAAAGTTCCATAGTGTCCCCTAAATAAATATTGGTATAATAATAACCTAATTTAACTACAGAAGGACTAAACAACATGTTTGGAAGAAGACAGTCAAAAAGATACGATATCTCTCAAGAAGTGATGGATACATACAACTATGCAAAAATCACTACAAATAAAGGTGTTATCTGGGTAAAACTCTATCATGATGATGCTCCCAATACAGTGGCAAACTTTGCATATTTGGCAAATGAAGGATTTTACAATAACTTGAAATTCCATAGGGTTATTCCGGGGTTTATGGCACAAGGCGGCTGCCCACATTCAGGTCTTTCAGGCACAGGAATGCCAGGAACCGGAGGGCCGGATTGGTGCATAGATTGCGAAACGGATACCAGCACGCACCGCCATAGACGCGGCGCACTTTCCATGGCGCATGCAGGTCCAAATACAGGAGGAAGCCAGTTTTTCATTACCTTTGTGCCGACTCCTCATCTTGACGGTGTTCATACCGTATTTGGCGGGATTGAAGAGGGGGATACCGAAAGCTTTATGGTGCTTGACACTATCAAGCAAAATGATGATATCGTGTCTATTGAGATCGTTGCCTCAAAAGCATAATGGTATTTTAAAAATATTTTTCCTTTATTCCATATCCTCTGACAGGGAATACATACTGCACGTATGCACTTGTATCGGAGTCGGGGGTTTCTTTTTTGCTTTTTGAGAAAAGCAGGCAAAAGTCGTCGTGGTGAACGCCATTGAAAATGAAGCGATTCGAGAGCCGCGGCACTATTTATTATTAATCAGTGGGAGCATTAGATGTTTGGATATTACAGAGTTGGAGCCGGAGTAAACAAAACGGTTGTGGGCAATCCTGCGAAAAATGCCAAAGAAATTTTAACACTTATCCATGAAGCCCATGCCAAAGAGGTCAGTGTCATTGTATTTCCGGAGCTTACACTTACAGGATACACTGCCGGTGATCTTTTGCTCAATCAAACTCTCATTGCCAAGCAACAAGAGTCACTTGAAAATATCTTGAAAACTACTGAAAAAATAAATACGATTGCTATTTTCGGGATAGCCCTCATTTATGCCGACAGACTCTACAACTGCGCACTGGTCGTACAGGCGGGCAGCATACTCGGAATTGTGCCCAAAAGCTATCTGCCCAATAAAAAAGAATTTTATGAAAAACGCCAATTTACAAGCGGCAGGGATATCGTGCAAAGCACAATCGGGCTTCTAGGTAAAGAGGTGCCTTTTGGTGTAGACTTGCTCTTTAGCGATAGTAAAGATATGACATTTGGAGTAGAATTGTGCGAAGATCTTTGGGCAGTAACACCTCCAAGCAACCACATGGCAAGCAACGGCGCAAATCTACTCTTTAATCTCTCAGCAAGCAATGAGCTTGTAGGCAAATCAGAATACCGCGAAGAGCTGGTGCGCACACAAAGCGCACGCTGTATGGCCGCATATGTGTATAGTTCAGCAGGAGTGGGTGAATCCACCACTGATACTGTTTTTGGAGGGCATAGCATTATCAGCGAATACGGTACAACTTTAGTTCAAAATGAACGTTTTAGTTTGCAAAATACACTTATCACAGCCGATGTTGATCTTGAGCGATTAAGATGGCTAAGGCTAAACGAATCAAGCTTTTGTGACGGAAGACACAAAAAAACAAGAATCATCAAAGTGGCGCCAATGCCCAAGATCAGCAAACTTCAACGCGATATCAACCCCACCCCTTTCGTTCCTTCGCGCTATGCAGAAAAAAAACGCCGTTGTGAAGAAATTGTTCATATTCAAGCCCATGGACTAATAAAGCGTATGAGTCATGCGCATATCAAAAAAGCAGTGATTGGGGTATCGGGAGGACTGGATTCTACCCTTGCCCTGCTTTCCACACATAAAGCTTTTGAGATCATGGGATGGGAACACAAAAATATTATCGCTGTGACCATGCCGGGTTTTGGCACGACCAGCCGCACCAAATCAAATGCCATCAAACTGTGTAAAGCACTGGGGGTTACGCTTAAAGAGATAGATATCACCGACATCTCCCTTAAAGAGTTTGAAGCTATCGAGCATGATAAAAATATATATAGCGTCACTTATGAAAACGTACAGGCCCGTGCAAGAACTTCCATGCTTATGAATCTGGCAAACAAAGAAGGAGGCTTGGTCATAGGCGCGGGGGATCTTAGCGAGATTGCTCTGGGGTGGAGCACGTACAACGGAGATCACATGAGTATGTATGCCCTTAATTGCGGCATCCCTAAAACGCTTATCAAATATGTGATTGAATTCTTTATGGCCGAAGAAAATATCTCTTCTATCCTCAAAGATATCCTCGATACCCCCATCTCTCCGGAGTTGCTCCCGCACGATGAAGATACCATTTCACAAGAAACCGAAGCAATCGTCGGCCCCTATGAACTCCATGATTTTTTCTTGTATCATATTATTAAATATGGAGCAAAACCGAGCAAGGTGCTTTTTCTTGCCCAAAAAGCATTTGATAGCGCTTATGACAAAGAAACAATTAAAAAATGGCTTGCCCTCTTCATCAAACGCTTCTTTACTCAGCAGTTCAAGAGAAGCTGTATGCCTGACGGTCCCAAAGTGGGGACCATCTGCCTCAGCCCCAGAGCTGACTGGAGAATGCCCAGTGATGCGGATGAGGAAGCCTGGCTGGAGGAGCTGCATTCATGAATAATTTCAACCCCCTTAAACATTTTATAGAAACCGTTCTTCAGGGACTGTTTGGACTATTGCCTATTGTTATCGTTATGGTGGTGATACTTTGGCTTTACGGGAAGATAGACCTTCTTGTGGGCTTGATATTTAAAACGGTTGGATTTACTCCGGAGAACCATCAATTTTTATGGTTTTTATTGGCTATTGTGGTTTTTTTGCTTCTGCTCTATTTCATCGGTCATTTTATGAAGACAAGACTGGCCGGCTTTTTTGAGTCACTGCTTGGAAAAATACCGGGTTACTCAACCATCAAAGACATTATAGGCATCTTTAACTCTTCCAAACAGGGAGAAAATAAAGTTTTGGTAGTAGCGATACGGGGATTTGCCAATGAAGGGTACAACATAGGACTAATGTATTCACAAAAAGAAAGCATCATCAAAGACCACTATACCGTCTCCTTGTCAATGTCCCCCATCCCAAACGGCGGATATATGTTCGAAGTACACAAAGACAATATCTTTGTTATACAAAATGCAACATTTGATGACAATTTACAGTACTTGCTTTCTATGGGCGTCAAAAGTTTTGCGGAAATACTTAGAATACCGCCAAAAGATCCAAGCGAATTTGTGGTATTGAGTGATTGGTTAAAGAAATAAACCAAACGCTCGTATAAAAATTAAACGAAAAAACTTTACGAATATACACAAAAGATATCAAAAATAACATTATTAAGATAAATTATTTATACATAAGGAAAAAAAATCAAAAAAACAGCTACAATATAACTTGAAGAAAGATGAGGTTCGAGTTCATCTGTCGTGTGTAAAGTATATTGCTAGACCCCGAAAGACTCTCTCCGATTTTAGATTCCACTTAGTATTAAGTGTAAATTAAAGGGTTCAACCCCGATCAAAGGTATAACAATGGCAGAATTAGTCAAGGGAACAGTAAAATGGTTTAACGATGAAAAAGGTTACGGATTCATCCAACAAGAAAATGGTGGAAGCGATGTGTTTGTACACTTTCGTCAGATCAACAATGTAGGCGGAGGACGTGTATCACTTGCTGAAGGTCAAGCGGTAACATTCGAAATCGGTCAAGGTCAAAAAGGACCTCAAGCTGAGAACGTAACACCGCTCTAATCGTATTTTGGATGCAGGCTTCATGGCCTGCATCTTCTTTATTCATTCTTTTTTTAATAATCTATTTTCAGCTCTTTATCATACGAAATCTCAAACAATACTTCTATCATTTTACTCTCATTAGCTTTTAAATCAAGCTTTATCTCTATACGCCCCTCTTTAAGTTCTTTATATTCAATTTTTTCTGAAGAAGAGACACTTAATAGTTTTACTTTGATCTCCTCCGCAGAAGACACAGGAATGCGTTCAGTGACTATAAGTGTTTTAGGCTTATCTGATTTATTGGTTACCTCTAGGATAAAGCCGTCTTTTTTGCGCGCAATATTCCCAAAAAAACCCGTATTTTTTTCATTTTGCACTATAGGCTTGCGTAAAACCTGAATATCTTCTTCTGCTTTTGCATAGAGCCGATATGCCCCCTCATAGTATTCACCCGCGGCATTATCATTGATGATTTCTTCTTTGGATTTTATTTTCCATTGATTGGAATCTATTTGATATGCGGGCTCAAAAGTACAAAGCGTATAAGGCATTGTGCCGGCATAAGGATAAACGTGTATTTTACACTCTACAGATGCAGTCCATGATACCACGGGCACATCAACGGCTGCTCCCAAAGAAGGCAGGGAGAGATTTTCGACTTTGTATGTTCTGGCATCCTCATAAGAAGCTTCTATGGATGCGGATTCATCAGCCATCATCGCTTCAGATACCATAGCATCATTTTTTGCCATGGGTGCCATTTTTGTCATTACCGCTCTATGCTCTTTGGGGACTTGAGGAGCATATTTACTCACTATCCATGGTGCAAAATGAATAGGATTAATATACCTGTGGGCAGTTCGATAATAAAACATGGCTCTGTCGGCTTTTATGTCTATCCCGCTGCGATTGAGTATTGAGAGATACTGTGTCACTTCTATATGATTTTCATCCAAAAACTCAGCTTCATAAAAATTTGAAAAATTTATTTGCCCGTGAGGAAAGGTGAGTTTTATCTCTTCTTCACACTCTTTTGCCAAATAAAGCGGATTGGCTGATTGCGTCTGGCCGGAAAATGCTTCTTCTTCCATAGCAAATGCGGTTTTGAGCTTCTCTTGCTCCAGTAACAAGCCGGCACTTTCCTCACCTATCATTTTGGCTCCCTCAATCCATGACTGGGGATCGAAAACTCCGGATTTCGGAAACGAGATAAGTTTATCAAGCATTTTCAGTTTTTCGCTTGTCAACACAAGTGCCTGCTTTGTCTTTTGATGAGCAAGAAATTCTTGGCAGAGCCTCTCTGCATCCGGACATATCTGCTGTTTTTTAAATAAGAGCTCATCGCCTTTGCAGCTTGCCTTGACACCCTCGGCAAACCCCAAATAACCATTTTGAGGAGTAAACGTATAAACCGCAGTATCTTGATAAACATTTAAAGCAGAAGCATGGCCAAGAGCTGAAGCGCATAAAAATCCCGCTCCCATTTTTTTTAAAGAGAGACGCATAAAAACATTCCTTCAAAGCAAGATGGATTATTATAACTAATTATTGCAGACTGTCACTTTTTTCCTGAGCAATTAGATAAAGCTTGTTTTTTTTCTGAATAAAAT
Source organism: Sulfurovum sp. UBA12169 (assembly GCA_002742845.1). Taxonomy (NCBI): domain Bacteria; kingdom Pseudomonadati; phylum Campylobacterota; class Epsilonproteobacteria; order Campylobacterales; family Sulfurovaceae; genus Sulfurovum; species Sulfurovum sp. UBA12169. Next base: position 442,696 of record DLUH01000001.1, read on the forward strand.
CATAGATCGCTTTAACCTCTTCATCGGTGAGATAATAACGAGGCATGATCTCATGATAGCCGTTGACACTCTCTATCATCCTGTCAAGACTTTTTTTTCGTATATCCGATCCGGAGATTGTGTTTGTTATATGCTTCTCTTTCAGTTCAAATATAATGGTGCCCGACCCATCTTCGCCATGGCATTGGGCACAGCTTATTCCCCGCGGATTATTGTAAAGCATTTCCCCGTATTCATAATGTGAGATAAAATCCTCACCGGCATGAAGCATAACAAACGGCAAGACAAACCATACTTTCTTCATTGCATCCTCTAAATTTTATTGCCCTAAACTATTTTTGATATAATACCCTAAAAATGTAAAGAGAGTACAATGCAACTGATTGACGGTAAAGCTTTGGCCCAAAAAGTGGAAAATTATGTGGAGACAGAGGTAGAAAAACTCAAAAAAGAAAAGAATATCGTTCCCGGACTTGCGGTTATTCTTGTGGGTGATGATCCTGCGAGTCATGCGTATGTCAAAATGAAAGCAAAGGCTTGTGAAAAAGTAGGATTCTACTCTATCACACACAGTATGCCTGAAACAATCAGCCAAGATGAGATTATTGCTACCATAGAGATGATGAATACCAATCCGCGGATTGACGGTATTTTGGTTCAGCTCCCCCTTCCTAAGCATATAGATACAACCAAAATTCTAGAAGTGATCGATCCAAAAAAAGATGTCGATGGCTTTCATGCCTACAATGTGGGCCGACTGATGACCGGATTGGACAGTTTTGTTGCCTGTACACCGCTGGGAGTCATGAAAATGTTTGAAGAGTACCAAATTGATCTTCAGGGAAAAGATGTTTGTGTTGTAGGTGCAAGCAATATCGTAGGCAAGCCCATGGCAAGCCTGCTGCTCAACGCCAATGCCACCGTAACCATCACCCATATCTACACCAAAGACCTCAAAGCACACACTTCCAAAGCGGATATAATCGTGGTTGGCGTGGGAGTACCCGGGCTTATCAAGGAAGATATGGTTAAAGAAGGTGCCGTTGTGATAGATATCGGCATTAACCGTATAGCAGACGGTTCGCTTGTTGGAGATGTCGACTTCAAACATGTTGCGCCCAAATGCTCATTTATTACTCCTGTGCCGGGCGGCGTGGGGCCAATGACAATCGCTATGCTTCTTTCCAATACTCTCAAATCAGCCAAACAAAGGTCTTAAGTGAAAAAAACTTTTTCAGCTTTTTATAGATTTTCAACATCGTGGACAGGAACGGTCATCATCGTTCTCATGCTTATCTTTTTTGTAGCACAATCGTTTGTCATTCCCAGCGGTTCGATGAAACGAACACAGCTAATAGGCGATTTTCTCTTCGCTAAAAAATTTAGTTACGGTATCCCTATTCCTCATTTGCCATGGCTAGAGATTCCTCTTTTACCCGATTTCAATAATAATGGACACCTTCTTGAAGGCCCAAGGCCGCAAAGAGAAGATATTGTTATCTTTCGTTATCCCATAAATCCAAAGATACATTACGTAAAGCGTTGTGTAGCCGTAGGAGGAGATGAACTTTTATATACCGACAAAAAGCTGATGATCCATTTTCATGAAGGCGATGCATATATAAGAGCAAACTATTCTGAGGAAAAAATTATCTCCATCAACGACAAACTATGGGTGGTGAACCCCTATATGGATAAATTTCCGGGCATCCAATATATCCCTGAAGGATTGAGTATCTTTGAAATGCTGTTGCACTATTATGCAAACAATAAAGAGATAGATATGTCGCCCGTCTATGTGCCCGAACTTGAAGCCCCTGCGTATGATGTGGGATTCAAAACAATCAATGCATTTTACAAGAAAGTTGAAGACGACCACTACTATATGATAGGCGACAATCGCGAAAACTCCAACGATAGCCGTTTTTGGGGTTCGGTACCCTACAAGCTGATCGTAGGAAAACCATGGATGATCTATATGAGCTTAGAACACCGCACCTATGAACAGGTGCTCAAAGGTGATGAATATGGCGGAGGCAGAGACCATGCCGGACTTGAACGTGTCTGTAAACATATTGATATTGCCTCAAAAGAATGTGAAGCGCTTTGGAATAATCAGCGCTATACGGTGCGCTGGGGGCGGGTAGGAAGACGCATAGAATCCCTGGAGCGGGAACAACCCATAGAATAAGAAGGAAGATCATGAAAAAATTTTACATTGCAACCGACCATGCAGGCTTTGAAATAAAAGAGTTTGTAAAAGAGTACGTGCGTTCACTGGGGCATGAGATCATAGATTTGGGGCCGGATTCTTCCCAAAGAGTCGATTATCCCGATTATGCAAAAAAATGCGCTTATGCGGTTCTGGAAGACTCCGGCAGTTTTGGAATTCTTATTTGCGGCACAGGCATAGGCATTTCTATTGCTGCCAATAAAGTACCGGGTATCCGCGCTGCTCTTTGCCATGATGCCTACACAGCACAAATGACAAGAGCACACAATGATGCAAATATCCTTTGCTTTGGCGAAAGAGTGGTAGGCAAAGGGGTTATAGAAAGTATGATCGATGCGTTTTGCCAAACGGAGTTTGAAGGCGGCAGACATACCGGACGTGTCGGGAAAATAGAAGGAAGCTGTTCTTTTGGGGCGAACCTGGGATAGACTCGGTTCCATTCGGCAACCGAGGATTCATCAAAAGCAAATATTATACTATAAAATATGAAGGAAACATATGAATACCTTAAGCGATAAAGAGAAAGATATTCTCTTAAACAGTATTCGAGATATTCCGGATTTTCCAAAACCTGGAATCATCTTTAAGGACATTACTACATTATTGGGGGATCCCGAAGCGCTGAACACACTCATGGATCATCTTACTGAGCGTTATTTGGACTATGATCTGGATTTTATTGCAGGCATTGATGCACGGGGATTCATCTTTGGTTCCATATTGGCAGACAGACTGGGTATCGGTTTTGTACCCGTACGTAAAAAAGGTAAGCTTCCCTACACAACCGTAGCAGAGAAATACTCTCTTGAATACGGTTTTGATGAGGTAGAGATACACATTGATGCGTTTAGAGGGGAAAAGGAAGCCAAAGTTCTTCTTGTGGACGACCTCATCGCCACAGGAGGAACTGCCAAAGCTGCGGTTAATCTCATCAACAAAGTGGGCGCAAAATGCGTAGAAGCCTGCTTTATTATGGAACTTGGATTTCTAAATGGGCGCGAAGGATTCGACACGCAAGTTTATTCTGTACTGCAAATCGACTAAATTGATTTTGGGTTAACACACCTAGAACCAAGATCGCCCCCCCCTCAAAAGATTTGGATCTTAAAAGTGTGGGATCATCTTTAGTATATTTTGCATCTCTTTTTTTGGAGCCTGGACCAATAGCGGATTTGCTGCAGGATCCAGCCACAAGAGAATCTCTTTGATCTGCGTTTCACCCATAACAGTACATCCGGCCGTAGGAATATCTTTGATATGGATAAAAATGCACGAACCGGCACCTTTTTTTTTCTGAGCATTGTGCGCCACCACAATACCGTATTCGTAGTAATTTTTAGGAAACTTCATCGTTTCATAACTTTGATATTCTTTTTTAATTTCACTGCTATCTACAATCTGATTATAAAACTTTGAATTCACATCATCTACACAATGGTCCGTTTCTTTGTAAACCTTGTACGGATAAGCTGTCTTTAGCGGGGCATATCCAAACCCCTGCTCCAGCCTGAAGATACCCGCAGGAGATCTTCCGTCACCTTCTTTTTTTATAGTAGCCGCATCTTTGGGTATCTTATGCAATCCAAGTCCCCATCCCATGCCGTTTCTGCCTATCTTAACATCAATGGCATCGCCTACTTTTTCCCACTGATTATGACGAAACTCATAACGTTGCAATACAGCGGCAGGCGACTCCCATGTTTGGGACGTGACCACCAAAAGCTGTTTATGCTCTGCCTTTTGCGCACAAAAAAGCAAAAGAGGGAAACAGAGTGCGACTAAAATCTTCATTGTGCTATAATCCTCCTATGGAATACGGAATTTTATCAATTATCATCCCGCTCTTGACGATCTTTTTAGCAATTATAACCAAAGATGTTGTGGTTTCACTCGTAAGCGGTATTTTTGCAGGGATGTTGGTGCTGCACAACTATAATCCTCTGGATGCATGCATTGCATTGCTTGAAGGAATCATTACGCTTTTTGCTGAAGACTGGATTACAAAGACGCTTGTTTTTATGCTTTTGGTAGGCTCTATTATCAGGCTGCTTGCACAGAGTGGCGCTATCGACAGTTTCGTAGCATACCTCGGTCAAAAAGCAAAAACCGTAGATTCCCCCAAAGGCGCGATGCTTCTGGCCTATGTTATCGGCATCGTAATCTTCATAGAATCTTCTATCACCGCTCTTGTTGCCGGCACGGTTGCCAAACCGCTATGTGACAAAAACGGCGTCAGCAGAGAAAAACTCGCTTACATTTGCGATTCAACCTCTGCCCCTGTATGTTCGCTTATTCCGCTCAATGCATGGGGTGCACTTCTTTTAGGGCTTATCATCACAGCGATAGATTCGCATGTAATTTCCGGAGACGGGATATCTTTGCTCATCGCTTCTATTCCTTACAACTTTTATTCCATTTTTACACTGCTGATTGTCTTGGCTGTAATATTTTTCAATATTAATATCGGACCCATGAAGCGGTCCGTTCCCAGGCCCTATATCCCCTATACCCCAAAAGATCAAGTTAAAGCCTCCCCCTACAAAATGCTTTTGCCGATTTTCTTCATGGTTTTGATGGTGCCCTTGGCACTGTATTTTACAGGTAAAGGCAACATTCTTAAGGGCAGCGGTTCCACCTCTGTATATTATGCTGTTATCTTTACTTTACTCTTTATCTATCTTTACTTCATCCCTGCCAAAGTACTCACTCATAAAAGTTATTTTGCAGGATTTTATCAAGGAATGGGTGAGATGTTGCCTGTAACGATTATACTGCTTTTTGCGCTTTTAATCGGCAAGGTCATCGGGGATTTAGGTACGGCACAATATCTGGCACATATACTCCAGGGCAATATTTCTCCCATGATTGTGCCAATGCTTATCTTTCTTGTAGCCGGTATCATCTCATTTTCTACAGGAACAAGCTGGGGAACCTTTTCGATCATGATGCCCATTGCGCTTGCCTTAGGTGCAACACTGCATCTTGATATTCCCGTTGTTATCGCAGCGGTTATCTCGGGCGGCATCTTTGGGGACCATGCTTCACCCATCTCTGACACAACGATCATCTCCTCTATGGCAGCAGAATGCGACCACATCTCCCATGTGCGTACACAATTGCCTTATGCTCTGATCGCGGGAACACTGGCCGGTGCGGCATTTTTGATAGCCGGGTGGCTGACAGCATGAAGCAAAATTATTTTTTCAAAAACAATAGGTTGCCCCAATACTCTGCCGGGTGGATTTTTTTATGCCTAGCCAAAAAGGAATTTGTCAAATGAAACTTTTAGTCTCAGCCCTTGAGCCTTCATCAAATCTTCATCTTAAAGAAGTACTTAAACACATGCAGGATGTAGAACTGATCGGAATTTTTGATAAGAGCATCAAGCAAGGAACTCCGCTTTATGACATCAGCGAAATGGCGGTCATGGGGGTAGTTGATGCTTTAAAAAAACTGCGCTGGTTTTTTAAAGTTGCCGATGAGATGGTAGAGCTCGCTTCAGAAGCGGACAAAGTCCTTTTGATGGACTCCTCAGGCTTCAACCTCCCTTTGGCCAAAAAATTAAAAGAAGCCTATCCTCAAAAAGAGATCATCTACTACATTCTGCCTCAAGTATGGGCCAGCCGTCGAAAACGGGTTAAAAAACTTGAAACCTATTGTGATCGATTGCTTGGTATCCTGCCTTTCGAAATCAGCTGCTACACCAAAGGCAAAGCGCATTACGTAGGACATCCTTTGCTTGATGAGATCAAAACAGAAAGAAATCCTAATGAGGCTAAAGGCCACATCGCTTTCCTTCCGGGAAGCCGCAGAAGCGAGATAAGCCGTCTGATGCCTATTTTTTTGGAACTTAGACGCAAATTGGGCAATGCTATCCATCCCCTGCTGGTCATTCCTCCACACTTCAGCGAACAAAAAATAGCCAAACTTTACGCAGGCAGCCAAGAGTTTGAAATCATACGCGATACGCATGAAGCGCTTAAGCGTTCAGAGTTTGCCTTTATCTGTTCGGGCACCGCAACACTCGAAGCCGCTCTCATTGGCACTCCTTTCACTCTGGCATACATTGCTAAAAAAATAGATTTTTTCATAGGCACAAAACTATTGGGCATCAAACAGGTAGGACTTGCCAATATCATTCTGACGCACCATAACAATACCGCCTTACACAACGAGTTGCTCCAAGAGAATGTAACCGTTGACAATCTGCTCAAAGAGTATTACAATACCGACCGAAACATATTCGCAAAGAAAGCACAAGAACTTAGAGCATATCTCTCGCACGGCAGCAGCCAAAATGTGGCAAAAATCATTATGGAGTAAACCAATGAGCCTTTCACTCTTCACTCTTCACTCTTCATCGCGTCCCTGCAAAGGACGACGATGTTAGTACATATCTGCTGCGCGGTAGACAGCCATTTTTTTTTACAAAAGCTTCAAGCAGAATATCCGCAAGAAAAACTTATAGGTTTTTTTTATGATCCAAACATTCATCCTTACAGCGAGTACCGTCTAAGACTTTTGGATGTAACGCGCAGTTGCAAAATGCTGGGTATTGAACTGATAGAGGGGCCTTATGATATCGAGGATTGGCTCGAGACAGTCAGAGGACTAGAGCATGAACCTGAAAAAGGAGCACGCTGCTCTGTCTGTTTTGACAAACGCTTTGATGTTTCTGCACAAAAGGCCAAAGAACTTGGAGAAAAAACCTTTACCTCCACCTTGCTTACCAGCCCAAAAAAATCGCTAAAACAGCTCAAGCAAGCCGGAGATGCTTTGGCTCAGCGCGAAGGTATCACTTTTGCGGCACCCGATTACCGTAAAGCTTCGGGGACACAAGAACAAAATATCATGGCAAAAGAAGACGCCCTTTATCGTCAAGATTATTGCGGATGCATCTATGGACTCACCATGCAAAGGGATCAACAAAATAAACTTGCAGATGAACTTTTTTCGCCGATTTCAAATCAAATACAGCCAGAATCCATAGAAGCCCGTATTGCTCTTTATGAAAAACGATGGGATCTTGAAAAAAATAAAATTCCCCACAAGATTATAAAAGAGCGTTTTTTAAATTGGAGGCTGCTCAGCGGCCTATTGCGTGTACGCAAAGAAATTCTTCCTGCACATTTTTTACCCTATTCTACGCTCAAAAGCCAATTTACTCGAGGAAAAATAGAATACGCTATTGATAACGTGCATCATATGAGTCGCGATGAAGTGCGTTTTATTACGCTTCAAACTTATAATGATCTGGCATCCGCACACTATTCCACTGTCAAAGAGCTTATTTTCAATCCACCGTCTTTTGAAGAGGAGGTAATCCTCAGAAGCCGCATTACACATACTCCTTTTGATCTGGGACTCATCCTTGTTGTAGATAAAATACCAAGCAGCAAAATTGAAATTTTATGCGAGAGCAAAACATATAGCGATGTGAAAGAAAATCTCATAACATAGAGTATCTGCCTGTTGGTACTCTTATAAGATTTTTAGCAAAGATTAGATAAAATTATTGTAAATTTTCCACAAAGGTTTCACTTGCTTTATAATGTAATTGATATTCAAAAGATCTTGCCTCATAGATATCCGTTTTTGCTGGTTGATAGAATTATTTCGTTGAAAGAAGGGGAATATATCGAAGGATATAAAAATATTTCCATTTCTGAACCCGTATTTCAGGGACATTTTCCCGACCACCCTATCTACCCCGGTGTAATGATTATAGAAGGCATGGCGCAGACAGGCGGTGTATTGGCATTTAAAAGCATGGATACAAACAGTCAAGAAGAGATTGAAAATAAAGTTGTTTATTTTATGAGTATTGATAAAGCAAAATTTCGTTCGCCTGTGACACCCGGAGATCAGCTTGTTTATAAAATCAAAGTGATTAAACACAAAGGTGCAGTTTGGCAACTTGATGCGTTGGCTTATGTGGACGATAAGATCGTCGCACAAGCAGAACTTAAAGCCATGATTGTTGACAAATAATCATATAAATTGAGGTTAGCCATGTCTATTCATCCAAGTGCCATTATCCAAGCCGGTGCCAAAATAGGAAAAGAGGTTACAGTCGGTCCGTTTGCCTACATTGGGGCCGGAGTATCTATAGGCGATGGTACTTCCGTAGGGTCCCATACTGTGATTGAGGGGGATACAAGCATTGGCAAAAATAACCGTATTTTTTCTCATGCTGCCATAGGAACTATTCCCCAAGACCTAAAATATGCCGGAGAAAAAGTACAGCTTGTGATCGGTGACAACAACATCATAAGAGAATTTACCCTCATTAATCCCGGAACCAAAGGCGGGGGCTCAGTGACAAAAATAGGAAATAATAATCTTCTGATGGGATATGTCCATTTGGGTCATGATGTAATCATGGGAAACCACTGCATCCTTGCCAACGGTGCCACTCTTGCCGGCCATGTTGAGCTGGGCGATCATGTTGTAATCGGAGGACTTACTCCTGTTCATCAGTTTGTCCATATAGGGGATTATGCCATGATAGGCGGCGCGAGTGCTTTGGCGCAAGATATTCCTCCTTTTTGTTTAGCCGAAGGAAATCGTGCGGGATTACGCGGTTTAAACCTTACGGGATTAAGAAGAAAACTTCAAAGAGAAGATATAGATGCGCTGAAAATTGCCTATCGCGAACTGTTTGAACAGGGAAATCCGCTGCAAGAAGTCGCACAAAAGCTGCTTGAAGAGAATGAGTCTGAGCAAGTAAAGAAAATGTGTAAATTTATTATTGCCTCCAAGCGGGGCATTCCTTTTACACGTAAAGAAAAAAGGAAAGAAAATGTCGATGAAAAAATGTAGCTTTTGCCATAGCACCGAGAGCGAAGAAAATCCCCTTATTGCCGGCGAAAGCGCCTATATTTGTTCCAACTGTGTAATATCTGCCTACAAGATTCTCTTCGGCGAAGAAGAGCAAGAAGAGCATCAAATCGATTTTGAAAATCAAATACTTTATACGCCAAAAGAGATCAATGCTCTGCTCAATGACTATGTAATAGGTCAGGAAAATGCAAAAAAGACACTTGCCGTAGCTGTCTACAATCACTATAAACGTATTTTTAAAGATATACTTACTGATGATACGCAGATTTCCAAATCAAACGTACTGCTCATCGGTCCTACAGGCTCCGGAAAAACGCTATTGGCTCAAACGATTGCAAAATTTCTTAATGTACCTATCGCTATTGCAGATGCAACCAACCTTACTGAAGCAGGATATGTCGGCGAAGATGTCGAGAACATTCTTACCAAACTCTTCATGGCAGCAGATGGCGATGTGGAACGTGCAGAGAGAGGCATTGTTTTTATAGATGAAATCGATAAAATCGCCAGAATGGGCGAAAATAGATCAATTACACGCGATGTTTCCGGCGAAGGCGTACAGCAGGCACTTCTTAAGCTGATCGAGGGTTCTGTAGTCAACATTCCTCCAAAAGGCGGCAGAAAACACCCCAACCAAGATTTTATTCAGATAGATACCTCCAATATTCTTTTTATTTGCGGCGGTGCATTTGACGGATTAAACGATATCATCAAAAGAAGACTTGGAAGCAATACGCTTGGTTTTGGACAAGAAAAACGCAGCAAGAAAGAAGAAGAAAACCTTCTTCATCTGGTTGAGTCTGACGACCTTGTTTCTTTTGGGCTTATCCCTGAACTTATCGGCCGTCTTCATGTGTTTGCTACACTTGGAGCCATCACAAAAGAGGAGATGGTGCGCATTTTGGTTGAACCAAAAAATTCACTCATCAGGCAATACCAAAAACTTTTTGAAATTGACGGTGTAGAGCTCAATTTTGAAACAGAGTCGCTATCGCTCATTGCACAAAAAGCCATAGACAGAAAAACCGGCGCAAGAGGCTTGCGGTCTATCTTGGAAGAAATTTTACTTGATATTATGTATGAATTGCCCGAACTCTCAGGATACGAAGTTGTGATTACAGAAGATGTAGTCAAAACAGGGGCAAAACCTTTGTATATTAAAAAGAAAAAGACGGCATAATAAAATGTTGACCGTCTCTCATAAAGGATAAATAAATGTTTAAAAAATTATTGGGCATGTTCTCTAATGACTTAGCCATCGATCTAGGAACAGCAAACACCCTTGTATTGGTAAAAGGTGAAGGGATTGTAATCAATGAACCTTCTGTTGTTGCCATCCAATTTGACAAACAGGGGCATCAACGCATTCTTGCAGTAGGGCAAGAAGCTAAAGAAATGGTAGGGAAAACCCCCGGCAATATCAGAGCTGTCCGCCCTATGAAAGACGGTGTCATTGCAGATTTTGAAGTAACAGAAATGATGATTCGTTATTTTATAGAAAAGGCACACAAAAGAAAAAGCTTTTTCAGCCCGCGCATCATCATCAGTGTGCCTTACGGATTAACGCAAGTAGAAAGACGTGCTGTTAAAGATTCCGCGGAACATGCCGGGGCTCGTTATGTCTATCTTATTGAAGAACCTATGGCAGCCGCTATAGGAGCAGGACTTCCCGTTAAAGACCCCAACGGCAATCTCATTGTTGACATCGGCGGCGGGACAACTGAGATTGGTGTAACTTCCTTGGGCGGACTTGTACTTAGCAAATCCATCCGTGTCGCCGGAGACAAAATTGATCAGGCTATCGTAGATTACTGCAGAAGAAATTTCAACCTTCTTATTGGTGACAGAGTTGCAGAAGAACTCAAAATCAAAATCGGTACCGCTATCCCCCTCGAAGAAGAGTTAACCACTGTTGTAAGAGGAAGAGATCAAATAGAAGGCAGCCTAACCTCTATTGAGATTACCAGCGAACATATCCGTTCAGCCATGAAAGATTCACTGGAGGAAATTGCCGATGCGCTGGTGGCTGTTCTTGAAGAAATGCCGCCCGAACTAGCCGGAGATATCGTAGAAAACGGTATTGTACTTTCAGGAGGCGGCGCACTCATCAGAGGTTTAGACAAATACCTTTCAGATATTATCAAGCTTCCTGTGTATGTTGCAGAAGAACCCCTTCTTGCCGTAGCCAAAGGTACAGGTAAGGCACTGGATGAAATAGATCTGCTACAACAAACGGCATATGAAGACTAGAATCGTTATCATTGTCATCCTGCTTTTGGTTTTAACCATACTTTTGACAAGAAATGATGAGCGTATTACCAATACGCTTTTGGGTGTCATCAACCCCATTAAGCAAAACTATCAACATTTCACACAAAATTTAGAAGATAAAAGCCAAAGCTATCTCTTTCAAAAAGAGTCCATTGAGAAACTCAATAAAGAAAATCTTATTCTGCGCCAACGTCTTTTGGAACAAACCCACTATATCAAGCAAGTCAAAGATATCTATAACATATTGCCCCAGCTTAGTAAGATACCTGCTCGCAACATCTCTATCACCGATACCATCTCTTATGTAAAACTTAACAGTTTTTCACAAATTATTCTCACCAAACCCAGAGGCTTAAAAGAAGGCAAACTCTATGGTCTGATACAAAATAATGTCGTTGCGGGTACTGCGCAAGTGCATAACCATCAACTTTATGGCTACTTAACTTCTGATGAAATGTGCCGCTTTGCTGTTTTTATAGGCAAAGACAAGGCTCCGGGTATTGCTATAGGGTTCAAAGAAAATGAAATGCTAGTCAAATTTATCCCCAAATGGCATAAGATAAAAAAGGGGGACTTTGTGGTCACCAACGGGCTGGATGATATATTTTTCAGCGATATTCCGGTAGGCATCGTGACCGAAATCGAGGTTCAAAGCTCTTACAAGGTGGCTCGCATCAAAACCTATAGTGATATTTTTCATCCCAAAACATTTTTTTTAATCAATGATGCAAAAACAACACTTGCGCAAGGATTTGATGCCAATACTACCCGTTTAGCCGTACAATACTCTACGTCTATGGATTTAAAAAAGGAACAGAATCAAACAGCAATAATGCAAGACAATAACCAAACAATGCCTACTGTTTCGAGCATACCAAGCCGCATTGACCAAACACAGGAGAATGTAATTGAACCGGAAATTCCTTTAGAAAAAATCGAAGCGGTTAAACCAAAAACCCCACAAACCACCGTCAAAGAAAAACCTAAAAATAAAAATCTGCAAAACAGCAACAGTTTGGACCTTTTTTAATATCTATTTTCTTTATAAAAACCCTTTTTAAGGGCTTTTTATATCTCTTAAGTGTATAATTTTTAACTAAAAATCAAGGGTATTTCTCCATGCCAAAACGCGAAGACATCAAAACTATTTTACTTATCGGATCAGGACCTATCGTCATCGGACAAGCTTGTGAATTTGACTACTCAGGAACTCAAGCAGCAAAAACACTCAAAGAGTTGGGCTATCGGGTTGTACTTATCAATTCCAATCCGGCAACCATCATGACTGATCCTGAATTTGCGCATCGCACTTATATCGAACCTATTACCGAAGAAGTGATTGCCAAAATTATCAAAAAAGAAAATGTTGATGCCATCTTGCCTACTATGGGCGGACAAACAGCGCTCAATGTTGCGATGAGCATGCATGACAAAAAAATGCTCGAAGGCATTGAATTTCTTGGAGCAAATCCTGCAGCCATCAAAAAAGGCGAAGACAGACAAGCATTTAAAGAGGCGATGATCAAGATTGGTATGGATCTCCCTGTGTCACAATATGCTTATTCGATGGATGAAGCTTTAGATGCAGCCAAGAATATCGGATTCCCTCTTATTATTCGCGCCTCTTATACACTTGCCGGCGGCGGATCAGGGGTAGCTTATAACATGGACGAATTTAAACAGATTGTTAAAGGCGGTCTTGAGGCCAGCCCTATCTCTGAAATCCTTATCGAAGAGTCTCTTTTGGGATGGAAAGAATATGAAATGGAAGTCATTCGGGACAAAGAAGATAACTGTATTATCGTCTGTTCTATTGAAAACTTTGACCCCATGGGTGTACATACCGGAGACAGTATCACTATCGCTCCGGCACTTACTCTGACCGACAAAGAATATCAGCACATGAGAGATGCCTCGTTTAAAATTTTACGTGAAGTCGGCGTAGATACGGGCGGATCAAACGTTCAATTCTCCATCAATCCTGAAACAGGCCGCATGATCGTTATTGAGATGAATCCCAGAGTCAGCCGCTCTTCGGCACTTGCCTCTAAAGCAACGGGATATCCTATCGCCAAGGTTGCTACATTGCTGGCAGTAGGCTTTACGCTTGACGAAATCACCAATGACATTACCGGAACACCTGCGAGCTTTGAGCCGGTGATTGACTATATTGTCACCAAGCTTCCGAGATTTACCTTTGAAAAATTCCCGCTGGCTGACTCTACGCTTACCACAGCAATGAAATCTGTCGGAGAAGTCATGAGCATAGGCCGCACCTTTAAAGAATCATTTCAAAAAGCACTCTGCTCGCTTGAAACAGGACTGGTCGGATTTAATAGCGTTAAGTGCGATCAGGAAGAACTTGTTAAAGAGATCAGACGTCCAAACCAAAGCCGAATGCTTTATGCTTATGAAGGATTTAGACGGGGCATGTCCGTAGAAGCTATCTATGATTTATGCAAAATAGACAAATGGTTTCTTTACCAATTTGAAGAGCTTTCTCAAAGAGAGAAAACGATGGATATCGCTCTGCTTTCAGACGAAACAAGACTAAGAGAAGTCAAATCCGAAGGTTTTTCGGATGCCATGATAGCGCTGATCATCAATAAAAACGAAGGGCTTACTCTTAGTGAAAACGATATCTACAATGCAAGAGAAAAACTCGGTGTACGTCTTGAGTACAATGAAGTAGACACCTGTGCTGCCGAGTTTAAAGCATTGACACCCTATCTTTACTCTACAACAAACATCACTAAACTGCCCCAGCAGCCTGTGACCGCGTCCAAAGACAAAAAAGTATTGGTAATAGGCGGCGGACCTAACCGTATCGGACAAGGGATAGAGTTTGACTACTGCTGTGTGCATGCCGCTTTTGCTTTGGAAGATATGGGTATCAAGTCTATCATGTACAACTGCAACCCCGAGACTGTTTCTACCGATTACGACACTTCAGATGTCCTCTATTTTGAACCTATCGACTTTGAACATGTCAGAAATGTGATTGAAGTCGAAAAGCCAGATGGCGTGATCGTGCACTTTGGCGGACAGACACCTCTTAAGTTGGCAAAAAATCTTACCGCTATCGGCGCAAAAATTTCCGGTACTTCAGCCAAAGTAATCGATCTTGCGGAAGACAGAGAGCAATTTTCTACCTTTATAAGAGAGTTGGGACTCAAGCAGCCTGATAACGGTACGGCATTTGCCAAAGATGAAGCGATGGCGATCGCCAACCGTATCGGATATCCTGTGCTTGTGCGCCCGAGTTTTGTGCTTGGCGGACGCGGTATGCGTACGGTATATAATGATGCAGAATTGAGAGAATATATGGATGAAGCGGTAAGCGTTTCCAATGATGCTCCTGTACTCATTGACAAATTCCTCGATAATGCGATCGAACTTGATGTGGATGCAATTTGTGATGGAGCCGATGTCTATATCGGTTCGGTGATGCAGCACATCGAAGAAGCGGGGATTCATTCGGGAGACAGTGCATGTTCACTTCCTCCAATCTCCATCTCTGCTGAATTGCTTGACGAAGTAAAAGATCAGACCGCCCAGATCGCACTTGGACTTGGAGTCATAGGACTTCTCAATATCCAATATGCTATTCACAAAGGAGAGATCTATCTTATCGAGGTTAATCCAAGAGCCTCAAGAACCGTTCCCTTTGTCTCAAAAGCAACAGGTGTTCCTCTGGCAAAAGTAGCTACCAGAGTCATGGTGCAAGGCGATCTTAAAGAGGCGCTCAAATACTATGATACTTTCAAGGTGGTAAACTTTGACAAAAAGATCATGGAGCCCAATCTTAAAAACCATGTAGCCGTCAAAGAGGCTGTTTTCCCGTTTAACAAGCTTCCGGGTTCAGATCTTATCTTGGGGCCTGAAATGAAATCCACAGGGGAAGTCATGGGGATTTCGGATAACTTTGGCATGAGTTTTGCCAAAAGTCAGTTTGCAAGCAAAAACAATATCCCCCTTAGCGGCAAACTTTTTATCTCTTTGACAGAGAACGATAAACCTTATGCGGGTGAGATCGGCAAAATGTTTGTGGATTTAGGGTTTGAAATCGTTGCAACGTCCGGAACCCATACCGCACTTCAAGAAGCAGGCATTGCTTCAAGCAAAGTCTTTAAAATTTCAGAAGGCCGCCCCAATATCGATGACATGATCCGCAACCAAGAGATCGCGCTGGCCATCAATACCAGCGACAACAAAGCAAGCAAAACGGATGCAAAAACCATCCGCCAGTCAGTTCTTTCGAATCAAGTGGCTTATTTCACCACTATCGCTGCAGCGCGTGCAACCGCTGAAGCTATCAAAGAACTTAAAGAACACGGCGGAGAGCTTGAACCTAAAGCACTGCAAGACTATCTCAGTTAGGCAGGCACTGAGCAAGTGGACAATGAACAGTTTTCAAAGCTTGTCTTTCTCACACAAACCGATACGACTATCGGTTTTGTCTCACAAAATGCGGCAAAACTCGACAAAATAAAACAACGGCCTCCGCACAAGCATTATATCAAAGCCGTGCCCTCCCTTGCGGTACTCAATACCTTTGCGCGCATACCCAAAAAATACAAAAATCTCGTAAGACGCGCCAAAAAAACCACTTTTGTTCTGCCCGACGGACACTCCTACCGCGTCGTCAGGGACAAGCATCATCTCTTGCTGCTTGAAAGGCTTGGCTGGGCCTATACCACGTCAGCCAATCTTTCAAATCACCCTTATGATGAACATTTTGCCAAAGAAGCTGCCGATGTCGTCATCACTCCTCTCAATAAAAACGCAAAAGCGTCAAGCATCTATAAGCTCAATTGCCACACGCTTAAAAGGATACGATAATGCTAACTATATATGAAAACACCACAATCAAAATCGAGATTCATCCTAGCGAAATCCCATGGCTCAAGATCTTTACGCAGTATCCTTACAGAGAGATGAGTGAAGTCCCCTCGCCTATCAAAGCTGAGATCTATGAACTGCTTGATCTTATCGAAAAAGAGATGATCGCCTATTATAAACCCGACAAAATCAATATTGCCAGTTTTGGCAACTATGTTCCTCATGTGCATTGGCATATCATGGCGCGCTTTACCCGGGACAGTTATTTCCCCGAACCGATGTGGGGTGCAAAACAAAGAGAAGCCGATCTTCAGCTGCCGGATTTTGATATTTTTTGCGATCGGCTCTTGAAAACACTTTCGCGCCTAAACACAAAGACAAGATAGTAGTGCCCGCTGCCTCGCAATATACGTACCTCACCATTTAAAAGAACAGGCGATTGCTCATAGCTGCAAACAGAAGAGAACTTCTTATTCCGCCTATCATTTATGCAGCGTGATCCATTTTCTTTATATAGACACTCAATGAAATTTTGTAATCAAGGTGCTAAATGAAGTCTTTTTGTGAAGCCCGGAACACAAAGTAAATCACGATAATTTTCTAAAATGGCAACTTTCGTATAATTCACTTTTCACCTTCTATAAAATTGCACAAATCTTACGGTTTGCTTGAGTTATTTTGAAGTATAAACTGTTTTAAAAGCTACAACATTGACCCCGGTCAAGCAAACCGACTCAAAGTGTGCGGATGTGATCTATTTGTCGGCAGTATAGGACAAAAAGCGGACACAATGTGTCCGCTCTCAAACTTTTTGCTTTTTATGGAATCTGCCTACAATCCTTCGGGTATCTTGTGGACGGCCTTTTTTTTGCCGATGATTTTTGAGAGTTCATCGCCTTCTACGATCTCCTGTTCGACCAGCTTCAATGCCAGTGTTTCGATCTTGTCCCAATACGTCTCGACCAGTTTTTCCGTATGGGTTTTGGCCATATCTATCCAGTACAAAAATCTTTTTTCGATCTGCTGGCTTAAAAAGTAGCTGTCTAGGCCGGCGATGGATTCGATGTTGATAAACCCGAGTTCTTTGTCCATCCCCAAACTGGAAATGGCCGCATACACCTGCAGGGATGCCTGGGAAAGATCATTGATCGCGCCGCTGTCCATGTGTTCGTTGCCGGCTTTTTTGATCTTGGCTACGCGCCCTGCGAGCAACACGCACACATCGTGAAACAGCTCTTCTTTGGTGACGTTTGAGAGCTGGTCTTCGGCATTATAGGAGACAAAGCCGAGCATTTTGCTTCGAGGCGAGATAGTCACCTGTTCGATCTTGATGTGCGGCAGCAGTATCGAAGAAAGCACGGCATGGGCCGCCTCATGGTAGGCGGTCATCCTGAGCTCTTCTTCGAAGTTTTTTACCATTGCCTTTTCGACTTTGTGTCCGTACTTGATGATATTGATCTGCTCTATAAGTATCTCTTCGGTGATGAGTTCTTTTTCTTCTTCGATGGCATTGAGCGCCGCCATGCGCCCCAGCCTCTCAAGCTCCATGGCGCTCATACCCGCGATATAGCGCACAATACGTTCGGTGTTGATGGCGGGGTCATGGGGTTTTTGCATGATCCGTTCGATGAAATACCTTCTTGCATCCTTATCAAGGTTGGACACCTCAAGCAAAAAATCAAGCTTTTGGGGAGCCGTAAGAACCGGATCGACCCCTTCAAGCGTCTCTGCCGTAGCGATGGTAAACACCATCGCATCAATCCCTTCAAGCACTTTGGCGATATCGGGAAACGCGACATTGGTGATGGCTCCCTGCATCACCCCTTTGATATCGATATCCTCAAGGATCACGATACAAGGTGCATGCTTTTTGGCATTTTCATAGACTTCTTTGATATAAACAAGGTCAAACAGCCGTGATCCGGATATCTCATAATAAGACATGCCGGCCTCTTTTGCAAATGCTTTTGCCAGCATGCTTTTCCCTACGCTTGCAGGACCGTACAGCAGCAGCCCTTTGGGAGGCGGCGTGTCAAAACGTTCTAATGTTTGAGGATTTTTTACTATTCGGATAATTGCCTTGAGGCGTTTTTTGATCTGCTTGTGTCCCACGACATCATCAAATCCTATCTTGGATTTGTGAAGTTTGGGAGTTTCTTTTTCTTTTTTCGTTGCCATGGTTTTACCTTTTGCGATTCTATGCTTTGATTATATCATTTTCTTCAAAAGAGCATAAAGACCGATATGTCCTTGTTTTTTTGTTTTTGGCTGAATCAAACCATGTTTGGATATAATTAAAAAATAAAGTTAACAAAAAAAGGGACAGCATGATCCATGAACTTACTAATATTGTTGCAAAAAATCTGCTTAACCACTTACGTGAAACCAAAACAGATGCGCTTTGCTTTCGCCATATCGTTCAGGAGTTGGCACGATTTTTGGCCTATGAGGCGCTCAGCGCACAAAAACCGCAATCTTGTCCCATAAAAACCTGGCAGGGGGATTTTTCTTTTGACTTTCTCAAAGAAGAAGAGTTGGTCTTTGTAGCTATTTTGCGCGCGGGTTTGCCGATGATCGAAGCACTCACGGCGCTGTTTCCGCAAGCGCAGGCAGGATTTTTGGCGATGAAACGCGACGAAAAAACCCATCAAAGCGTACTCTACTATGACCGTATCCCTCCGTGCGAAGGCAAAACGGTGATCATCGTCGATCCGATGGTTGCCACAGGCGGATCGCTCAGCGATGCTGTTGCGCTTATCAAGACTAAAATGCCCAAGAATATTATCTCTCTCAACCTCATCGGCTCACCCGAAGGTTTGGCCGTGGTAGAGCAAAAGCATCCCGACATCGCACTCTATATCGCGCAGATAGACGAGAAACTGAACGACCAAATGTTTATCATCCCCGGGCTGGGAGATGCCGGAGACAGAGCCTATAACACCCCTCAATAAAATTTCAAAACAGAGTATCTTAGCGGTTTCTTGCAAGATACTCGATCCACTGCCGTATCTCGATCATGCCAAACACCCACAACGCCAAAAGCCCGATCATACTCAAGGATTGCGCATCAAGCGGTACGGTATGAAAAACATCCGAAAATAGATAAATCGCTGAAAGCTGAAGCGCCAATCCCGCACCTATACCGTAAAACATGTAAGGGTTGATCTGCAGGGATTTTTTGATGTTTTTCAAAAAAGGTTCATTCTCCTTGACCGATTGCAGCCCGTTCATCCATGTCACGATAACAAATCCGGTAAAAAGTGTAGAGATCGCACGCTCCGTACTCGTATGTTCAAGCATCCACACATACAAAAAAAGCGTACCCGCACTAATAACCAGCGCTGCATAGAGTATGCGAAAGATTTGAACCTTGTCCAAAAACTGTTCTTGCAGCTTTGTAGGGGGCCTGCGCATGACATCTTCTTCCTCCCGCAAAAAAGGAAAGGTCTTATCCAGCGCACTGTCTGAAACAAGATTGATCCACAAAATCTGCACCGGATAAAGCGGCAGCGGAAGTCCCATCAAAATAGCGCCCGTGATGACCATCACCTCATCAAGGCTTGTCGACACAAGAAAATAGATTGATTTTCTGATATTGGCTGCGATCGTCCGTCCCTGTTTGATCGCATCAACGATGATGGAAAGATTGTTGTCCGCAAGCACCATTTTTGCCATAGATTTTGCCGCATCCGTGCCGCTTCCCATCGCAATCCCAAGATCAGCAGCTTTTAAGGCCGGCACGTCATTGGCGCCGTCTCCCGTCACAGCAACGATTTCATCTTGCTGCTGAAGCATTTTGACAATGCGGTACTTGTGTTCGGGAAGCACCCTTGACCACACTGCCACTTTGGACAAAACGGCAAGCAATTTTTCATCGTCCATCTCATCAAGCTCTTTGCCCGTGACCGTCAGATCCCCTTCCTGACAAATATCGACGGATTTTGCTACGGCTGTGGCAGTAAGCGGATTATCTCCGGTAATCATCATTACTTTAAGCCCGGCTTTTCTTGCCGTCTGAACCGCTTGCAATACTCCCTTTTTCGGAGGGTCCAAAAAACCTACCAGCCCTACGATCCTAATTTGCCACTCTTCCACCTCTTGTGTGGTGTATTCTCCCATACCCAAGGCGATAACCCTCAGCCCTTCGGATGCCATCATGTCGTGCTCATGCTGAAGCCTTTGAAAATCTTCTTTATTGAGTGCAAACTGCCTAAGTGACTCGAAGGCGCCCTTTACGAAAATCTTATGTTCAGACTCGACGATATGCGAACTTGCCATGAGACGGTATTTGGTATCAAAAGGATAGAGGTTGACACGCGGATACAAGTCCTGGATGTGGTCATACGTTTTGCCAAGCCAGTGCGCAAGCGCCACGTCCAAAGGATCCCCTTTTCCCCGGACAGATTCGTTCGCAAGGGCTGAGACGGTTTGCACAAAGGCATCGTCAAGCGAAAAAACTTTTTCGACTTTGAGCTTTCCTTCGGTGATGGTTCCGGTTTTATCTGAAGCGATCACGGTGGCACTCCCCAGAGTCTGCACCGAAGGCAAGTGCCGGATATAGACTTTTTTGAAACTCAAACTTACCGCCCCCATGGTCAGCACCAGCGTAACTACGATAGGCAGTCCCTCAGGAACAGCTGAGACCAACTCTGCAATCACCAGATAGATCACCTCAAGAGTCCCTCTGCCCTGCCAAAGCGCACCTGCAGCAGAAAGCACGATCAGTAATGAAACAACAAGCATATGTTTTTTATTGAAAGCGGCAAGCGCTTTGGTCAGAGGCGAATCAGGAGAAGCTTCTTTGGCTTGGTTTGCTATGGAAGCAAGATAGCTTTTTGGGCCGGTAAACACCGCAAACCCCTCTGCGCTTCCCCTGGTTACGGTCGTACCCGATAGCGCCATATTTTCAAGTTCATAGGGCAGTGTTTTTTCAGGAAGAAGAAGATCTGCATCTTTGTTTACCGGTACGGATTCTCCCGTGAGGATGGATTCGTCCACTACCAATCCGTTCGCTTTAAAGAGGCGCAGATCCGCCGGTACGATATCGCCCTCTTCCAATACCACCAAATCACCCGGCACAAGTTCGCAAGAAGCGATATATCTTATATGCCCTTCTCTTTTTACATGAATTTTGTTTTGGGTAAGTTTTCTGAGTGCCTCGATAGACGTCAAAGCCTTGACCTCTTGCCAAAATCCGATCAGCGTATTGACTAAAATAATGAGAATAATGACGATGCCTTCATGGATATTTTTTAAAAAGAGAGACAAGATCGCCGCAAGAATCAACACATAAACCAAAGGACTTTTAAACTGAGCAAGAAAAAGAGAAACAAGGCTCTCTTTTTTTTCCTCAATCTCGTTTGGTCCGTATAAAATAAAGTTTTTTTGTGCGGCAGTGTCACTCAGCCCTTCTTTGGAAGTCTCTAGCTTTTCTGTTAATGCCTCAATTGTTTCACAATGGGGATATCTGGGAATACTCATCATTTTTCTTTCTATAGCGGATCTATACAGTACTTTCACAGTGTAACATATTTTCCGTAAAATCATTTTTGCAATACTCCATGGGCAAAATCTGTCGATAGAAAATTTTCAAATGCACTAGACAGCCCGTATGGCGAGGATTATTCCGCTATAATAATGCAAATAAAAAAAGAAGGGAAAGTCATTATGTGCGACTTTAACAGCCTAGATGAGGCACAAAAACAAATTTATCACGAAAAACTTTTACATTGTGCCAATGCATTTGGAGGCAAAAATTTTTTCTTGCAGCTTCTTGAAGCCATCCGTGAAACAAAGCCGCATCCTCTTGTAGCAAAAAATAGTGAGTTTTCCTTCTCTCTTGGCAGCGTCAAGTGGAACAAGGTCATCTTCAATGATAAGCTCCAACTTCTTCTCAAAGCACGCTTGGGAGAAAGTAAACGCGGCAATCTCCTTCCCGAAGAAACAGACAAAAGCTATAAAAAAGTGCTCAATCTTGTACGCACCCTCAAGCCCGTCGTTTTTATCGTTAAACCTGAACGCAAAGAAGACGGAAGCGGTTTTTTCTTTCAGCCTTTTGAAGTGATAGACGAGCATACCACGAGACTCAATCCTGTGTTTGATGCTCTTTTTTTCTGTTCGGTCGATACGGTCAGAAAAGTACTCAACTATGAGCCAAAGGCTTAAAATGCTCCTTTCAGACGGAAAAGTGCGGGCCAATATCAAATACGGACAAGAAGTGGCTGTCGTTTTAAAAGAAGATCAGGCTACGGGTCGGCTGACCTACGGTAAAGTCCAAAAAATTCTCACCAATTCTTCCGCTCATCCTCACGGCATCAAAGTGCGCTTAAATACCGGAGAAGTAGGAAGAGTGCAAGAGATACTGTGACACTCTATATAGACGGAGATGCTTTTCCCAATCTTCTCAAGCCCATCGTGCTGCGCAGTATCGAACGGCTTTCCTTGAATACCTTTGTTGTATCAAATAAACGTATCACGATAGGCAACTCAAAACATATCCGATACATCATTGTAGAACAAGGGTCCGACGAAGCAGATCATCGGATTGCAGAGAGGATAAAAGAAGGCGATCTTGTCATAACGGCCGATATCCCCCTGGCTGACCGCATTATCTCAAAAAATGCCCACGCCATAGACCATAGAGGCGAACTTTACACTATCGATAACATCAAGCAGTATTTAGCTATGCGCAACCTCACCGAAGAGATACGAAACAGCGGGGAGATGACGGGAGGCCCTAAATCTTTCAGCCAAAAAGATGCACATGCCTTTGCCAATACCTTGCACCGATTTTTGACAAAACATTGTGAAAATCAAATGATGGTAAAATAAAAAAATACAGTAAAAATCCAAAAAGGCGAAAAACAAAAATCATGAAAAAAAAATATGGCACAGCCTTGATCATATTTGTCCTGGCCATAACGGCAGGCTCTAGTGCTCCAGAAGACAGCAAAACGCTCAAAAAGACAATATCCGCCAACCAAAACAGTACCCTTGCGCCCCAAAAAGGGAGCTTGGTACGTAAAAATATTCTTGATACGCTCAGAAGTGAGATTATTCGCACACAAGGAATCAAGGTAGTGTTTGTCGTAAAACACCTTAAGGTTGCAGAAAATTGGGCCTGGATACATGCCCTCCCTCAATCACCCGACGGCATAAATCACTACGAGGATATCTCGGCTTTGCTGCATTTTCAGCATGGAAAGTGGAAAATAGCGGAACTGCCTTGCACTGAACCAGAAAATCCCGAATGCATTGACAGTCCCAACTATTTTATAGAACTCAAAAAACGTTTTCCGCATCTTCCCGATCAGATACTTCCCGAAGAATGACCGCGATTAGATGAGTTAAGAGTCGGGTTTATATCTCCTCGCACTCAAGCTCATACATATACTCACTAAAATTACGCTCCAGCATCTGCTCTATCTTCTATTTATATTGTGCTGTACGCTTGGAGTCGTGAGAAAGAAAAACAAACGCCACATCCGCCTCTTTGGCATATTCCCCGCTTAGGTCCAGCACAGAGACATTGAAAGCTTTCAGCTTCTCTTTGAGGCTGCTTAAAACACTTCTGCGTCCTTTCAGGGAAGAAACATAGGGCAGCTCCATATGAATATGGCAATGACAGATAATCATGTGCACTCCTTGCAAATAAAACATTATAGTCTTTGCAAGCTGATAAAATTTTTATGGCAAAATGGCTGCAACGGCTTGCACCATAGCGCCGCCATAAAAAAACCGCTATAATAAAATCAAAGAAAATGGGATACAAAATGCTAAAAAACAACATTACACTTTTTAAGCTGTTCGGATTTAACGTAAGGATAGACAGCAGTTGGATTATTATCCTTTTTTTGGTTACCTGGTCGCTTGCGGAGGGTTTTTTTCCTGCCCGTTTTACAGAACTTGAGGGGCAAACTTATTGGATGATGGCCATAGCGGGAGCTATAGGCCTTTTTGCATCTATCATTATTCATGAATTTTCTCATGCGTTCATTGCCAGAAAATATGGCCTCAAGATAGAAAATATAACGCTTTTTATTTTTGGCGGCGTGGCTGAAATGAAAGACGAACCGCAAAGCCCCAAAGTCGAATTTTTAATGGCGATCGCCGGACCGATAGCCAGTCTTTTACTTTCAGTTTTATTTAGCATACTTCATACGGTCGGAGGCGTTACAGGGCTGCCCATACCCGTAATCGGGGTTTTAGGATATCTTGGCACGATCAATATGCTGCTGGCCATTTTCAATATGCTTCCTGCGTTTCCGACAGACGGAGGAAGGATACTTCGCTCTTTTTTATGGTGGAAAAAGAAAGATATCCGGTGGGCAACCCAAATGGCTTCACGCATCAGCCTGTTTTTTGCTGTGAGTATTATTTTTATCGGCTTTGTCAATATGATCGCAAGCAATGTCATCGGAGGATTATGGTGGATACTGATCGGATCTTTTCTTTTTAGTGCCGCCAATGCTTCTTATCATTCTTTGCTGATAAAACAGTCCTTCAGCGGAAAATCAGTGCGCCACTTTATGAATCCCGTTCCCGTTACGGTTCCTTATGGCATTACCTTAAAAGAGCTTGTCGATACCTACCTCTCTCACTACCCGCACAAAATGTACCCCGTAACCAAAGAGGATAGCATTGTAGGAATGATCACAATTGCAGATATTAAAGCTGTTCCGCAAGAAGAGCGCACACAATATACCGCCGGTCGCGTCATGCACCCGAAAAACACAAACAATTCCGTCAGCATCGACACCGCCGTCAATGACGCCCTTGTCAAGATGAACACCACGGGGGCAAGCCGGCTGCTGGTAACCGAAAACAACAAAGCAGTAGGAATCGTCACCCTTAAAGACCTGCTTGCATTCATCACGTTAAAAATGGAATTGGAAGAATAGTAAAAATATTGGCAATGAAAAAGATTATTTCTCAAAAATATAGCCGTTTTGTGATCTACTTCAAAATTTTTACGGTTTTTATGCTTTTGCCTTTGGCTTATAATCTTATCCCTGTCACTTACACTGCGACCACTTTTTACCTTCCTGCTTCCGATTTTGAAACCGTTGAGCACACACTCAAAAAAAACGGATTTGATATCACATGGGTCGATGCGTTTATGCTGAAACTTATCCGTGTTCCCATGAAAGGCTGGTACGAAGTGGACCCCAAAGCACACGGCCGGTTCCTTTTTTATGCCTATATGCATCGCCAAAGAGCCAAAACCATGCAGGTCGTGATCTATGCGGGCGAAACCAAAGAAGAACTTGTTAGGCGATTGGCAAATGATATGAAATTGGATGAAAAGAAACTGATGCGCTATTATAAAAAATATGCCCTATTTGAAGAGGGAGATATCCTCGCCAATCGATATACTGTAGCCAGAAGCGCCAGTGAAAAAACAACGATGGAGTATCTTTTTAGACGCTCTGGACAGATGCTTGAAACTTTCATGAAAGAGCATTTGCAAGAAGCCGATGCATCAAAATTTAAACAGACGCATATCATAGCTTCGATTATCCAAAAAGAGAGTAATCTTGCAGATGAAATGCCCGCTATCTCTTCGGTAATTCACAACAGACTGAAAAAAAATATGAGACTTCAGATGGACAGCACCCTCAACTACGGCCCTTACTCGCACACCATCGTTACTGCCGAACGCATCAGAACAGATGAAAGCCCCTTCAATACCTATAAATACAAAGGTCTTCCGCCGCATGCTTTAGGCACCATGAGTCTTGAAGCGCTTAGGGCCGCAACCTACCCGCACAAAAGTGATTATCTTTTTTTTATGCTCAACAAAGAAGGAAAGCACAACTTTACACACAATTATGAAGAGCACAGAAAAAATATTAAGCTCTTTAGAGACTATCTCAAAGAGAAAAAAGCCCAAGAGGAAAACTCCACCTTCTCTGCTTTGCAAAACGAACAAAACCTAACGGATAAATAGCCCCTTCACGCGTTCCCAAAAAGTACGTTTTTTTCTCTGTTCTTTTTGCGTCAGTTTGTTTTGCTGCGCAGCAGACTCATAGACTTCAAGGGATTTAGAAAGATTGTCTTTGGCGCGCTGAAGATGTTTGGGTTCAAAGTCATTGCGCATCTAGAACCTTTTCTATCTCATGCATTGCATCTTCATTTTTCAATCCAAATTTGATCTCAATCCGTCTTGAAGCTTCTTGATTTTCAACCCCGTTTACTTTGATCGCATCCAAAAAAGCACGTCCGGACGCAATCAGAAGAGGTTTGATGTTTTGTTCTTTGGCAAAATCAAGCGATAGTAAAAAATTCATGACTGCCAAAGCGCGCTTTTGTGAAAGATCAAGGTTGTAAAGGTATCCGCCGTCACTGTCAGTATGCCCTTCAATAATGATTCTGTCCAGATGCGGCTTGATCTTTGGATTGGTCACCAATGCGCCCACATACTCTTCAAATGCTTTTTTAAGACTGGCTTTAGACTCTTCTTTTAGCTCTGCGCTTCCTTTGTCAAATAAGATATTTGATGCGAGCCTAAGCGAACCGCTTTGTCTGTCTATGGCTATTTTGTCACCCAGCTCTTCTTTGAGTGCGGCGATGACTTTGAGCTTGATACCCGTAAGTGCTTTTATCTTTGCTTTTTGTGCTTGCAAGCTAGCTACCAGTTCATCATATCTGGTTTCTTTTTCATCGAGCGCATTAAGCAGTGCCAATAGTTTTTCATCATTGAGTTTGGCGGTTTTGTTTGCTTCATTCAGCTCACTGGAGAGCACAAGAACCTTACCTTCATACTCTTCGATCTTTTTATTCTGCGTAGTGATGGTGGTGTTGCTCTCTTTGAGAAGATTTTGCACGATAACTACCTTATTGCTCAACAAATCTTTTTGGGTGTTGGCTTCAAGCAGCATGGCATTAAGCTTTTTTATCTCATCTTCTTTAAGTTTCAAAATTTGTTCATTCTGAGAAAGTGCATCGGTTTTTTTACCCAAAAGTGCTTTATTTTTGGAAAGCGAAGCGCTCAACTCATCAAGAGTGCGTTCTTTGTTTTGAAGCGTCTTAGAAATAAGCGCAAGGGCATCTTCTTTTTCATGAAGGTCTGTTTTTAGGATAATGGACTTGGAGACAATCGCTCCGATAAGGAGGATAAATACAAAAAGTAATCCTGCCATCAAATCAGCATAAGATATCCAGAAATTGCTTTCTTCGCTTGTACTCTTTCTACTAAACACTATTTTATATCCTCTTTACTGGCGGCTGTATTTTTTAGTATCATTTGATTCTGCTCTGAAATAATCTGTGCAAAAGCAGTGAGTTTTTTTACAATCTCCCCTACCTCTTGATCGATCTTATCAAAAGTGTGATCCACGCTTCCATCAAAACGCTCCATCGCTTTTTGAAGATTTTTGGCATTGGAGTTAAACCCTTCAATGTTCTGCTTGATGGCAGAAACGGCGTTAATACTCTCTTGACGGTCTTGTACTTTCTCGAGCGTCATACGCAAATCGGTCGTGACATATTGAAGATTTTTAGTCAATTCGCCGAAACTGTGTGTTGTCTCATTGATAATAGCTGTAAAGTTTTTTAAATATTGCTCGTTGAGCTCTTTGATAAAGTCAAGATTAAAAGTCTCTTTGAGTGTTTGGACAATCTGTTGATCCTTGAGTTCGCTTTGCGTATGTTCATGTTTGATGAGTTCGCTTTTTGTCCATACTCTGGAGTTGTAAATTTTTTCAAGGCTAAGGATATTTTTATCAATTTTGGCATTGCCCCTTTTTTCAAAATAGGTCCATATAAGAGAAAGCATAATCCCATAAATAGATGCATAAAACGCTGTCCCTATCCCCGAAAGAAGTATAGATATCTCACGGTCAAGCGCTTCAAGATCTTTGACGGTAAAATCCGGCATAGAAAGTGCAATAGCGATAAACGTTCCCAAAATTCCCAGCATAGGGAAAACAGAGGGCGCCACTCTGGCAAAATTATCATTACGGATATCTTTGTAGTACTCGGCGATAAACTCACGCACATTGAGGGTTGACTTGGTTTTTTCCATAATGGTCAGCGCATTGGCGCGAAGCGCATTTTGGAGCGTCCCTTCCATCTTTACAAATGATCCTCTCATGTAACAAGCAGCATAATTGGCATTATGCTGCGCAAAAAGAGCGAAAACAATAAAGATAAAAGCTACGATCACGAGGGTGTGGAGCTCCACCTTTAAAGGTATGATATCCAAATATCCCAACACAAGCCCCAGCAAAAAAACAAAAGGGATGAACAGCAAAGCAAAAGAGCGAGAAACACATGAAGCTTCTTGATTTTTATCAAATTCTAACATAAAAAATCCTAAGGGTACAATTTTAAAAATTATACTCAAAATGAGTATATAAAAGGCTGATGAGAACCTTAATCCAACACTATTACTTCCCCAAAGGGGACATCCAGGGCTTTTGGCATAACCCAAAACACATCAAAAGGAGCTTCACACTGCGGAAATACACCATAGCCATCAGTAAAATAAAGCAATAATGTCGGATAATCAATGTGCGCTTCAACATAGTCAAACACGGCACGAAAATCAGTCCCTCCCCTGCCGCTTAGTTTGTACTCAAGAAGTTCGCCCGGCAAAAAAACCCTATGAGACTGCACCTGCGTATCCGCGGTAATCAAATCTATCTCATAGTTGGGATAACTTTCCATGATTGCATTGACTTCTGACAAAAATATGCCCAAAAGAGACTCATCCACAGAACCCGAAGTATCCACTGCGACAACAATGCGCAATAGATCTGAGCTTAGACTCGGCAGGCAGATGTTCCTATAAAGATATTTCATGTTGGGAGGCATAAAGGCATAAGTACTTTTAGCATAAGAAGCGATATATCGATACAACACCTCGCGCCAATGAATTTTGTGAGAAAAATACTCAGGAACGACAAACTCCAAATCTTTTGGCAAACTGCCTTGCCGATTGAGTTTTTGAAATATCTGCTCAAACTGCTCTTGAAACTCTTGCTGCAAAGATCCCATACCCTCCTGCGGATTTTCTACTTTTGATCCATCGGGGGGTGTGTCTTGAGACTTTTTTTTGTTTTGAGAAGTATTTTGCTTAGCGGTACTTTTCGAAGCGGCAGTTTTGTTGTTATTTTTATTTTGATCCCCGGAAGCCTCTCCGCCTTCTCGGAGCGCCCCGTCATTGCCGCTTTTGTCCTGCCCTTTTTGTGCGTGCTCTTTGAGACTTTCCTCACCGCTAAGCTCTTCATTCATGATCTCCAAACGCAGCATCTCATAAACCTCTTCGGCATACATTCCCTTAAACCGCTCTTGGTAATTCGCTCTTGGCGGAAGCTGCAGGCCGTTGCTGACCAGCATAGCATTGACCGTATAGTCCGTTGCCAACTGCCACAGCCAATCATAGCGGCTATTGGTGCGTTTTGTATGTTCCAGTACTGCATGCATTGCCCCGTTTGTAAGCGCAAACTCTATCTCTTTCACTTCCGCGCTGTCAAAATATGCATCATTGTACTGCAAGCGGATACCGTCAGAAAGAAATGACTCGATATTGTCGCTTTGTTCAAGTTTCAATGCAGAGGCTATCGTTCCAAAATAAGGATGGTCCAGCATCAGTTTGGCTTTGGCTTTGGCGATTTTCTCTAGATGTGTCATGCAATGATTATAGCAGAGTTTGATGAAAAATTATACAACTGATCCCTCCGGTTTCTGCCTGCCTTATGCCATACTAATGCAAATATTAAGGAGTCAAAATGAAAGAATATATTGACATTTATCATGAACATAAAGAAAAAGTTGAAGCCTTCATAGAAGATACGTTTCACAACAATATAGGATACGTTTCTGATCTGGAGGCCGATCATTATAAAAAACTTTTTAAAACTTTTCGATCACTTGAGCTGGTATATGTCGTCGACAGCCAAACAAAACTACAAATTTCCCCTAACATCTTTCCCGGTAAAATAGACGAAGAAGCCAAGGGTGCAGACAGACATTACCTGATCAATCGTTTAAATATCAAAGAGAACGATTTTGCGTTTACTACACCCTATAAAAGTACCCCTACGCAAAATCTCTGCATTACCGTCAGCAAAAAAGAAGGAAATAAAATTATTTTTATGGATTTTAACCTCAGCAGGCTTATCGAAAGGCTTGGCTTTATAGAAAAACATGCGATGTTCAGCCGTTTTCAAGAAATATTTTATTTGTTTGTAGGCTTTTTTATGATGACGATCGCTTTTGTTGCTATACTTTATGCAGGGATCAATTTTTTTCAAAGCATCTTCTCTCTCGATCTTTCCA
Organism: Sulfurovum sp. UBA12169; assembly: GCA_002742845.1. NCBI lineage: Bacteria > Pseudomonadati > Campylobacterota > Epsilonproteobacteria > Campylobacterales > Sulfurovaceae > Sulfurovum > Sulfurovum sp. UBA12169. The sequence goes on from DLUH01000001.1 coordinate 473,168, forward strand.
TACAAACGATATTTAAGCCAATTATTGCAGCCACACTGGGTCTGGCAATTTTTGATTTGGCCAAAACGGTTTTGGAGCAGGAGGTATTTTACAAAAGCTACATTAAGGACGAAAAAGGCGAAGTTAAAGTACTCACAAAATTTCTTTTTACAATTCTCATTGCACTGGCAATCGAAACTCTCATGGTAGTCTTCAAGATAGCCATGAAAGAAAATCCGGATATGATCAACGCGCTTTATCTGATGAGCGGTATTTCTTTTGTTGTGCTCTCCTTGTCTGTATTTATCTATCTGGCCAATAAAAAAGAGTGATGTTGTCTGTCGCGGCATGCTTATTTAACATCATCCTCATTGAAGATGATGACTCTTTTGCTATAATACGCCCATGAAAAAAACAGTACCCGTCATAGAAGTCAAAAACCTTACCTTTGCTTATGATAAGCAGACCATACTTGACAATATCTCTCTCACGGTAGAAGAGAAAGATTTCCTTGCCATCATCGGTCCCAACGGAGGAGGCAAATCGACTCTGCTTAAACTGCTTCTTGATATCCTTAAGGGTAAACAAGGCTCCATTAAAATAATGGACAAATCCCCTTCGCAGAGTGTCTCTTTGATTGGGTATGTTCCACAAAATACAAATATCAATACCGATTTTCCCATCAAAGTCATAGAGGTGGTACTTATGGGACACGTCGGAAGCAAAAAGCCTCTCTTTGGATACGGCAAAGAAGAGGTCGCATGCGCCATGGGCGCTCTTAAACAGGTTGGCATGCAAGCATTTGCACAAAGCAAAATAGGTTCGCTCTCAGGGGGACAAAGACAGCGTGTAATGATCGCACGGGCGCTCTGTGCCCATCCGCAAATTCTTATGCTGGACGAACCCACCTCAAACATAGACATCCAAGGACAAAGAGAGATTTATGAGCTTTTAAAAATGCTCAACAAAAACATGACGATCATTGTGGTCAGCCACGATATTTCTGTGATACTCGAATATGCCAATAAAGCCGCGCATATAAACAAACGGCTCTCTTTTCACGATATCAGTGATAAAAAAATGATGTTCCATCCCCATAGCCAAGAGGAGCATTTTTGCGAAGTGGAACTTTTACAAATGCTTGGCACCCAAAAAGACCATAGACGCGCAAAAGAAGAAAATAAAATCAAATGGAGCACAAAAAGATGATAGAAGCACTCCAGTTTGAATTTATTCAGCATGCGCTGATTGCCGGTATATTGGTCAGTTTCGCTGCGGGTATTATAGGCTCGCTTATTGTTGTGAACCGTATGGTTTTTTTGGCGGGCGGTATTGCCCACGCTTCTTATGGCGGGATAGGTTTGGCGATCTTTTTTGGAATACCTGTTTTTTTGGGAGCATCACTTTTTGCAGTAGCTGCCGCACTGCTGATCGCCTCTTTGACACTCTATAGGCGTCATCGTATCGATACTTTCATCGGACTTATCTGGGCAGTAGGCATGGCGATAGGTATCATATTTACAGATATGACACCCGGATATAATGTCGATTTGATGAGCTATCTCTTTGGTTCTATTCTGGCGGTAACCACCGAAGATCTTTACTTTATGGGTGTTTTGCTTGGTGTGATACTTTTTGTAATGATTTTCTGGTACCGAGACATTTTAGCAGTTTCCTACGACAGCGAGTATGCTGCGCTCAGAGGCATTTCGGTTCGTTTTTTCTATACGCTTATTTTGGTACTTTCAGCCTTGACTGTAGTCATAGCCATCAAGGTTGTAGGACTTATTCTTGTTATAGCTATGCTTACTATTCCTGTTTATATCGCCGAAAAACTCTCCCATAGTCTTTTTTCTATGATGTTTATCTCCGGGCTTATTGCTACTTTTTTTACGCTTGCGGGGCTTTGGTTCTCCTATGCGTACAACCTTACTTCGGGTGCATCCATTATTCTTGTTTCTGCTGTATTGTTGGGGGTTTTTTTACTTCTTTTTTCTAAAAAGTAAGACATAAAAACCGCCGGTTTGGTTTAAACATTGTCATATTTTTAATGGCTGATTGAAGTCAAGCCAAATGCAATGTAAAGAATTACAGAATAATATATCAATATATCTTGATATATTATTCACATTTTGCTACAATGCACTTCAAGAAAGGCAGTAACGGAAGTTTTTTTGGAAGAAGCTCCGCACTTCAATATCTTGTGTTTTTGGATGCACGCGAAGCCGCGTGACGCCTTGGCTGAAATCCGCTGTTTGGAGATTCATTCTCCTTTATTGATCACATAATCTCAAAATAAAGGCTGTAACCCTGTGAAAAATGTTTTAATCCTCTGCACCGGCAATAGCTGCCGCTCTATCATGGCTGAAGCGCTTATTAATGCAAAAATGGGTGATTGTGTATTTGCTCAAAGTTCTGGCGTTAAGGCAAGTGGAAAAATCAATCCCGATGCCCAGGCTCTTCTTGAAAAAAAAGGATATTGGAAAGATGAATATCACTCCAAAGTAATCGATACCGTGATCGATACGCCGTTTGATCTTGTGGTTACAGTCTGCGATCATGCACATGAAACATGCCCGATGTTCCCCAAAGCAGTCAAAACAATCCACGTTGCTTTTGAAGACCCAAGCGGCAAGGAAGCAGAAGAGTATGCAAAAACACTCGCACTTATTGAAGAAAATCTTCTGCCGGTCGTAAAAGCGGAGCTGTGCAACTGATGTGGCAAGAATCTGTCAATATCCTTGTCTACGAATGGCTGAGGATGGACAAAGAGAACAAATTGGCCGAGGCGCTTAACTTTTTCATTTACGATACGATCAAAATAATCTTTTTGCTTATCGTCATCATCTTTGCAGTTACACTGCTTCGCTCTTACTTTTCGACCGAGAATGTAAGAGAATATCTCAGCAAGAAAAACAAATATACGGGAAATATACTTGCTGCCCTCTTTGGGATTATTACGCCGTTTTGTACATGCTCTGCGATACCGCTTTTTTTGGGTTTCCTGCAGGCAAGGATACCGCTGGGAGTAACCTTTAGCTACCTGATCTCGGCTCCGCTGAATAATGAGATCGCCATTGCGATGCTGTTTACAATGTTTGGCTGGAAAATAACAGCTTTGTATATTGGGTTTGGTTTGTTTATTGCTATCCTTGGCGGTATTATTATCGGAAGCATGGGACTTGAAAAAGAAATTCTTATTGATATCAAACCCATCGAAGGTGAAATTAGGGCCGAAAATCAACAGATAGCCTTCAAAGAGAGGCTCAAAGATGCAAGCAGCTACACACTCGATATCCTGCGCAAAATTTGGCTTTATGTTCTCGTTGGTGTTGGAGCCGGTGCGCTTATCCATGGGTATGTCCCCACGGAACTCATCACCTCTGTTGCAGGAGCAGACAATCCCTTTGCTGTGCCTATTGCAACGCTGCTGGGTGTACCGATGTATTCCAATGCAGCCGGAGTTATGCCACTCATTGAAGTATTAACCTCCAAGGGAATGCTTATGGGAACGGCGCTGTCATTCATGATGGCAATTACGGCTCTCTCTTTGCCTGAAGCGATGATTCTTAAGCGTGTTTTGAGCATGAGGCTCATCACAATCTTTTTCGGTACCGTAACGCTTGGGATTATCGGGGTTGGATACATATTTAATACAATTTTGTAAGGGGTAATTATGAAAATAAAAACAGTAAATCAGACCAATGGCGTTAAAGCATTTATTACAGGACTTAGCGTCGAAGAACTTAGCACTAAAATCGAAGCGTGTCAAAGCGGCGAATGTACTTGTGCCTGCGATCCTGAAATCATGCAAAAGATAGAATCAATTGATCTTTTAGCTGCAGAAGAAGGTTCTGCTATTACAATTATCGGGGATGTGGATGCCAAAACATTAGCACCGATGATACAGGAATGTCTTACAGGAGGCTCCAAATGAAAATTGAAATTTTAGGTACAGGCTGCTCCAAATGCAAAGCCCTTGAAGAGGCGGCAAAACAGGCAGCGGCCCAAAGTGGGAAATTTGTCCAAATCGAAAAAATCGAAGATATTCAAAAAATTATGGAATACGGTGTCATGAGCACACCGGGACTCGTAATCGACGGCAAGGTAGTAAGCACCGGTAAACTGCTCAGCATCGATGAAATCAAAAAAATAATCCAGTCTAGCTGATAAATACTTTTTGAAGGAAACATGAGATTTAAATGATTCATGCGTCCGTTTATCGCCCTTGCCCTGTTGCCGGTTTCACTTTTGGGTGAAACTTTCAACGACTGCTATCTCAAACAGATTGATCATGAAGGGTGTCAGGCAATAAAAAAATAAGAAAACACAAAAACCCCTAGCTCAAAAGATACGCAAACTTCCTCACCCATTCACCCCAGACACCCGATCCCTCAACATCTATTCTGTTTTGTTGCATATCTTTAACCAGCATGATAGCAAACTCACCCGGAAGAGTAAGAGAAAATTTTAGAACATTATCTATAGCAGCTTCACTCTGATTTTCCAAAAGTGCATTAACCAAGCCAATGGCAAGCGCCATCACTATTTTGGCATCTTCCACCTCTGCTGCTTCAAGCGATCCGTCAAGTATGGAAGATAAATCAGGCAATTGATTCATTACTTTTTTGAAACTCAAATACCCCACAGTGGCTTCACGTCCCACAGCCCCGCTAATACTATCTAATATTAGGTCTGCTTCTATGGCTGACTTGATAATGGTATCAACATATTCCCAAGATCTTGGTGTTGCAAAACTCTTTTCATTGGAGGTCGGATCAAAAGTAAAGAGCATAGATTTGTCGTAAGCCAAATAGGCAATAATAGAGCTTTCGATACCTGCCTTGAATGCCCATGTTTTCCAGTCATTAAAGTCCGCCTCCATTTCAAAGTGTACAAAACGATTTGCAAGCGGGGGAGGCATCTTGTAAACCACCCCTCTGTCATTCTCACGATTACCCGCTGCAACAACACTCCAGCCCTCCGGCAGTTCATACTCTCCTACTTTTCTATCAAGTATAAGCTGATAGGCAGAAGCCTGTACGGCCGGAGGAGCGGTGTTGATCTCATCAAGGAAAAGTATTCCCTTGCTTTCAGGCCGACTCGGCAAAAAGCTTGGTTTTGCCCATACCCCTTCCTTTGTATCTGCATTGAAAAACGGGATACCTTTAAGATCGGTTGGATCAAGCAGAGAAAGTCGCAGGTCAAAAAATTCCAAAGCTTTTTCATTGGCAATTTGTTTGACAACAGAAGATTTCCCTATCCCGGGTGCCCCCCAAATAAATACGGGCAATTTTTTTTCAATAAGACGACTGACTACCTTTGTAATGTCTGATGCTTTCATATTTTATATCTCCTTTAAAAGGAGCAAAGCCCCTTTTAAATTCCTCTCACTCTTGTGCTTGCACTCTCTTTGAGAAAGCTTCGCCCTTGGCTCAGATTTTTCATTTATTTCTCTTCTTGTTTTCTCCTCATCACAATCCCAAAGACTGCGTGATGCTTGCCACAAATGTTTCATTGGCGGTAAGCGCATTACGCAAACGCGTGTCTATCTTGAAAATATTAAGAAATTCAAGCGGCGTCGAAGGATTGCTTGCCAGTGCCTCATTGATCTCAAATTGATCTCTCTCATACAGGCTGCATAGTATCTTTTGGGGTGTAGACGCATTTGAAGCTAAGCTTTTTAGAATTTCAAAATTTTCATCCTGTTTTTCATAAAGTTCTTCAAGTATGTATGTCGGTGTTGAAATATTTTTTGCAAGAAAAGGATAAACCTGGGGGATTTTTCTTTCAAATATAGTCTTCAAAACAATTGGCAAAACCGTATCGTTTCTGCACAAACGCTCTAAAAGCGCACAATTTTCATCCTCCTGCAGTTTTTGAAGCACCTCATGTGCGATATGTTTATTATCCCCCAAAGAAGCAAACAAAATTTCATCTGTGACTTTTTCTTTAATCCAAAGATATCTCTGCATAGTAATCGGCTGATACCAAAGCAACAACTTCACGGTATCGGATGTTTTGTCAAGCAAAGAAAAAAACATAGCATCATCGATCTTTGAATTGGAGGCTAAAGCTTCATTGATTGTGTGACTGTCTCTTTTGGCAAATGTTTGCAACAATGCCAAATCAAGGCTTTCATTGCAAGCTAGATACATGTCTACGCCTTCATCGCGCAAACTCAGCAACCGAGAAACAACGGTTTGATCTATGTGTCTGTTTGCGGCTATGGTTTCATGCAGGGTAATTCTCTGTTTGCCTTTTTGCAAAAAACTGATATTTTGAAAACCGATCAAAGCATAAAGCAATCTTGGATCTATAGTCTCTCTGGATAAACGATTTAGCGTCAAAGGCGAATAGAGCAAATCCTCCTCGTTGGGCTTTATCTTAATATATCGACGCAAGGTAGCCATAATCACTTCGCGATCTTGCCTATTGTCTTCATCCTCATGGTGCCAACAATACATATCGAGCAATTTCACAAAAAGCGTGTCGCTCAAATGTCCATTCTTAATCAACCGAAAAATACGTTCTTGATCATTGCTGAGTTTTATGCCCATCAACAATTCGTCATCGTCAATAGTCTCAGAAATCAGTTTTTCAAACTCTGCAAGTTTGTAAAGCGGGATATTTTGCTCATACGCCAAAGAAGAAATATCCTCCTCCAAAGGGCTAAGGATATGATGCTCTATCACACCGACTACCCCCGTTTCAAGATTTTCGGTTCGGGCAATACGGAATCGTTTTAGATAACGCTCGGTCTCCGCTTTAGTAAAGACCCCTTCTTTTCCTAAAAAAAGTATCTTCGCGCCCTTTGATTCTTTCAACAATGCATCCAATTCCATTTTAGCATACACCATATAATCTCTTTGCTTTTTTCTTAGTATAGCATGTCTGCTTTTAAATAAGAGTTTATTCCTCCTATTTAATCTGTGTCTCCGGTGTTTCGGCTAAAGCATAGGCCAAACAATGCATATCTGTTATATTATAAAATATAACTTAGTGCTTCAAGCGCACCGAGCGGGATCTGAATATCTGCGCCAAAGTGCTCTTTGGGATTGATCCGTATTAATGGCACGCTAAAATTTTTGGCGATCTGACTCGAAGTATTGCGCACTGCAGGTACGGTTGTCCCCGCTCCCATCTCGACAACAGCAAGCTTGGCTCTCTTGTCCTCCAGCCTCTGCATCCAGCTCTTAAGCTGCTCTCTTTGTGCATTTGTACGGCTATAATTCCATCCAAAATCCCCGAACATCAGAATATTCGGGCGTGCCATGCCGCCACACGAAGGACAACTTGGCAGCGGCTCTCTAGCCTGAAACGCTTCGCTGACCTCAACCGTTGTCCTCTCTGCGTTCCATATCTTTCCTTCGCAGTCGTTGCAACATTGCAAATAATGGATTGAACCGTGACACTCCATCACCCTGCTCTGCTCAAACCCTGCTTTTTGAAATTGTCCATCGACATTTGAAGTAAAAACAAAAGAACCATATTTTTTAGTATTAGATAGCTTAAGAAGCTTTTTAAAGCCCTCATGCGGTACAGTATCACGATACAGATGCAGCCTTTGGCCGTAAAAAGCCCATGCCAGCCGGGGGTCATCTTCAAACCACCTGGGGTTTGCCAACTCTTCAAAACACAGCCCCAGCACTTGGGCTTTGGGATAGGCCTTCCAAAACCCTTGTGTCCCTCTAAAGTCAGGCAACCCGCTATCCACACCCATCCCCGCCCCGGCAGTAATGAAGAGCGCATCGGCTTCTTGGAGTATTTTTTTTGCTTTTTGTAGATTTTGTGTCATATTCATGGGGAGATTATAACATATCAAAAGGGTTGGCTATCTTTCCTTTATTCGTATATAAGATACATCAAAAGAAGTGATTTTGACGAATATTTAATCTCAACCCCATGCTGTGTGCATGGGAGCGCGCACTTCAGGTACTTATGCGGCTTTTGATATTTGCAAGGGGCAGTTATTTATTTAGGTATGCATTCCTGACCAGGAGATCTGGGACAAGAAAAATGATACCTTCAAGATGCATCTCTTCAAACGCTGTTCCTTTGATGGGCAGATTGAGGTTATTGACATAATGAGCTCTAACACATGTTTGTCAAAGGGAAGTTCCATTAATCTATGTTCCATCATCTTATCCTTTTTTTTCTTTTTATCTGCGTGTAGAGCATTTCATCATTTTGCCAATCCTTATTCGCTATATAAAATTAGTATAATATAATTTTCTCAATAATAATAAAATTATTACTTTATAATTTGATTTTTCTTATAAAAAAGTGTTATTATATATAATATTGTTTAATTTTTTTATTGCAAAGAAGCATTAAAAGATATCGATCTCTTATTAGGATACAAAGGAGTGAAAGATGGATAGAAGATATTTTTTGAATTATTCGGCAATTGCTGCTACCTATCTCCTCACGGGGTGCGAAGAACGCAGTGAGAGAGATGAAGGCAAGGCCCCGCAGTCTGCCTCTGCCACTCCGGCAGCTGTGACACCTCTAAAAACAGAGGAGAAAATTCCTGAGCAAATCATGCCTTTCACCCAAAAACTGAAGATCCCTGTCGAGGTGAACTTTACTCAGCTCAAAAAGGCTGCGTTTACCGCACAAAAGAGTCAGGTGAATATTTTTCCTGATGCCAAAACAGAAGTATTGACCTTCCGGGGAGATCTGCCCAACCCCACGATACGTATCAAAAAAGGGGAGGTTTTTGAACTGGATTTCATGAACAATCTTCCTGATACGACGATCATCCACTGGCATGGGCTGATCGTCCCGGAAGAGATGGACGGACATCCAAAAGATGCGATCGCTACAGGTCAAACAAAACAGTATCACTACCCGGTAGAACAGAGTGCAGGTACCTTCTGGTACCACACCCATCCCCACGGCAGAACGGGAAAAGAGATCTATCAAGGATTGGCAGGATTTTATCTCATCGAGGATGAAGAAGAAATGCAGCTGAATCTTCCAAAGGGGGAGTTTGAACTGCCATTGATGATCCAGGATAAAAGGTTTGATGAGAAACGCCAACTGCGCTATAAAGACCCTAACGTTCCCCAGGATAACAATGGTTTACTTGGAGATATAATACTCGTCAATAACACACCGCTTCCCTACCATGAGGTTAAAAGCGGAAAATACAGACTGAGAATTCTCAATGCATCAAGCGTGAGGACCTATAAACTGGCATTTGATGCGATCGATGAGTTTATACTGATAGGAACGGATGCAGGGTTGCTTGAAAAGCCTGTGACGGTGCAGAGTGTGATCCTGAGTGTCGCAGAACGTATTGATATCATCGTAGATTTCAAAAACCAAAAGGCCGGTGATAAAGTAACGCTCAAAACGCTTGGATTTAAAGAGGGAAGCAACCTGACGCTGCATCCGGATTATCCGGCTTTTAATGCACCAATGGATATCATGCAGTTTCATGTCAAGGAAAAGATCCAGGATACATACGCACTGCCTGAGGAACTGATCCCGATCCCTCGAATGAAAGCCTCTGATGCAGTCAAAACCAGAACGATCACAATGGAGATGATTGCCGGAAATATCTGGACACTGGATCAGAAGCCTTATGATATGCATCGTGTAGATCAAAGGGTAAAGCTGGGTACCACGGAGATCTGGGAGATTAAAAACGGTGTGCATATAGCGCACCCCTTTCATATGCATGGGGTAAGGTTCCAGGTCCTGGACAGGGATGGAAAGATAGAGTTCCTTACAGATAAGGGATGGAAAGATACTGTAGTTGTGATGCCGCTTGAGACGGTTCGCATTATTATTCATTTCACGATGCCCGGACTCTTTATCTATCACTGCCATATTCTTGAACATGAAGATCAGGCGATGATGGCAAATGTATTAGTAGAGTAGCTTTCAAAGGGGGGATGTCTTGCGTTCAAAGCAAATGAAAAATTCAAAACTAAATTTAAAGCACTCATCCTTGTCAGCACGACAACAGCCAGTGATAACGATGAGGCCAAACTAAAACGTACAGAGGCGATCTCTGATATCGATAAGTATGGGACAGAGCCTTTTTGAATACCTTCTTTTCGCTGCCTTCACTGATGCCTATAGGAGAAAAGAAATCCAAAGAATCGAAGAGTTTAAAACCAAGATTTTATACTTCAATTCTGTAGGAATCAAGGATGGATTTCTTGCTATGCTTGGCAGAACAGATACAACCCAAAGCCTTAAAACTACAAAATTCCTGTTTTGTTGATTACAGAGGAGGATGACAAGATCATCTCGCCTGATCAGATACAAAAAGATGGCAAATAAGATAAAAAAATAGTACATTTGTATGTCTGGATCTCTGTGGTCATATGAGCATGGTAGATAACCCTCAGGGATTTATCATTGCGATTCAAAGTTTTTTGGAACAGCTGAGCGAAGCCTAAGAAGTTGAAGTCTCTCAAAGTTTTTTTACCCTCGTTCTTACGCTCTACAGATAAGGAACATCCTTTACAAAGGCAAAGAGACATCATTTGCACTTTTTTATTATACCCAAGAGATAATCAAGCATTCTCCGAGTCTCGCTCCCATGTGCTATACGTGGGAGCGCATACTTCGGATACTTATGCGGTTTGGTATTTGCGAGGTGCAAATATCTGGGTATGCATTCCACGGAGACCGTGGGAACAAAAAGATACCCTCTTTGCTTGTTTTTCAAAGCAGCGGAAGTAGTTGCACCATGTTTAAAGAAAAGCATCCTGCCAAATAATCTTTTTGCCAAATCCAAGAGTGTTGTCGGTGAATTTGAAGTAGTTGATTTTTATCTGCCAAAGTTTCGGATTCATAGCAAGAGCGTAAGGAAAACTCTTGAAGTAGAGTTTTTTTAAACTCTCATCTTCTGTGGGCAAAAAGTTGCCCCTAAACTGAACTCCCTCTATTTTGCCCACGATTTTTGTCTCTAAAACCACCGTTCCGGCTATCTTTGGATTGTTTGTTATATTTTTTATATGCGTTGTTTCATAGCTGCTTGCAACGACAAAAGAGAGTTTCTGGGCGTCATAAGCGTAAAAGAGGCTGCATGCACTAAGCTCGCTACCGTCTGTTGTGGCAAGTGTGAGCACATGATGTTTTTGCAAAAAAGCGTCTATTTTTTTCAGATCATTTGACATTGAAATTCTTATGGAGATATTTTTCTAAATCTTCCAAACAGTTGATATCTCTCTTGCCAAGCATTAGCTGTGCGGTATCGTCGTTTGCCATTGTTTCATACATCTCTTTTTGGGGAGGTCATCTTGGTGGCACTTGAGAAAATCGAACAAAACTTCAAAATTATCACTTTTTTCTCGCTGTATGGTTTAAAAATTTTAAAATCGCCCCAATTTATCTCGCTCACTTTTAATTCCTATGCCCTTGCAATGCTTTTTGTAGTTTTTCTACCACTTCTGCCATTTTAGCAGAGGATACCGCAAAATTCAACCTCATAAACCCGCTTCCTTCCTTACCGAAACTTATTCCTGCGCTAAGCCCAAGCCCAGCTTTATGAATGAAAAAATCTATCAGCTCTTTATCACGAAGCCCAAGTCCTCTGCAATCAAGCCAAGCAAGATAAGTTCCCTCAATCGGAGTTAGTTTTATAAGGTATGGATATTTATCGCACAGCTCTTTCAAGAAAATAAAATTTTTAAACAGATGGATTTTAAGCGCTTCAAGCCATATTTTGCCCCCTCTGTATGCCGCTTCGTAAGCTATATGGGAAAGAGTGCTTCCGTTGGCAAAATGGATACGGTTATAAACTTTTAAAAATTTTTCTCGCAACTCATTGTTTGGTATAGCAACACCGCTCATAGCAAAACCCGCCATGTTAAATGTCTTTCCCACTCCTATCGCCGTTACGGTAATATCTCTTGCTTTTTCACTCAAAGAGGCAAAAGGAATATGTACATTTGGCGTATAGACCAAATCGGAGTGAATTTCGTCACTAAATACAACGATACTATGCTCCAAGCAGAGCGCTAAAATCTGCTCAAGCTCATCTCTTTTCCAGACACGCCCCACGGGATTGTGGGGAGAGCAGAGAAGCAGAAGCTTTGTCCTCTCATCTATCTTTGATTTTAAATCCTCGATATCAAAAGTGTAGCTTCCGTCATCTTTTAGCTTTAGAGGATTTTTCAAAAGTTCTCTCTCATGTTCCATAACGCTGTGAAAAAACGGCGGATAAACAGGGGTTTGGACGATGACCTTATCGCCCTTTTGCGTAAATGCCTCTATGGCAACATTCATACTCGCAACTACCGAATGAGAATAGAGCATATCCTCTAAGGCAAACTCCACGCCGTGCTCTTTTTTCATCCACTCTATCTGAGCCAAAAACGCACTTTGCGGTATTTCTTCATAGCCAAATACCGGATGTTCCAACCTCTTTTTAACTGCGCAAAGCACAAAATCAGGGGTGTCTATATCCATATCCGCAACCCAGAGAGGTATCACATTGTTTGTGCCAAAGAGCTTCTCTCTTAATGCATACTTCTCTGCGTTTGTATCTTCTCTTGACGCAGAGGTTAAAAAATCGTAACTCATCTTTTTCTCCAAACACTCACCTCTGCCACACTATGCTGAAACTTTCTCGCCGTTTCTCTTATGACAAACTCCAAATCTTCTCCATGTAAGAACTCAAAATCTTTGCCCAAAATCTCTTTTAGCGTATCTAGCGTCTTTACGTCTTTACCGTTCTTATCTTTATAACCGCCTAGCCAAAACTCTTTTTTGGTTGAGCTCTCCTGCCATGTGTATGGGGAGGTCAACATTAAGACTCCGTCGCTGTTTAGTCTCTCATGGACGCTCTCCAAAAAGAGTTTTGGATTGTAGAGTCTGTCGATAAGATTTGTCGCCATTATCAAATCGTAAGAGTTGAAGTTCGGCTTGAGATTGCACGCATCTCCTTGCCAAAAAGCAACTCTCTCTTTTATGTTCGCATAACCAAGCTCTTCTATGGTTACTTTTTTCTCCTCTCTCAAATCTCCCTCTGTTTTTGACAGGTAAGCTATATAGCCCTCATTTTTGAGCCTTACCCCCACGCCTATAAATCTGACAGAGAAGTCAATCCCCTCCACCTCATCAAAGCTCTTTGCAAGTTCAAATGCAGCTCTTCCCGTTGCACAGCCCAAATCAAGCGCTTTTGTGTGGTTTTTTGCAAACTTAGAGGCTATCTTTGCCGTCTCTTTTGCAAAGTTTTTCACGCCGAAATACTCATCTCCGTACTGAAACTCGCAATACTGCGACACAAGCTCGTCGCTCTCATAAATATCCTTTTGGATTTTGTCATCACCGCTTGATATAACATATCTAAAGCCAGCGTTTTGAGGAAAATGTTTGCGAAATGCGTAGCGTGAGTGCTTCATGATAAGATTTCCGCTGCTTGCCCACGATGAGCCTAAAATGAGTGCATGTCTGTTGTCAAATGTCGGGGTTGAAAAGTCGTCATACGCCGGATGGACTTCAAAACCCTCAAAACCGAAAATCGGTGTCCTGCTCCACTGCCATACATTTCCGACCACATCATAGATGCCGTTGAAACCAAACTCATTGACGGGGCATGAGCTGAAGTAGTGGTAGAAGTTCAGGTTTGCCCTGCTCTCGTGAAAGTCCGGAATATCCTCTAGCTTTGCATACTCGTATATTAGGCGATACTCCGCTTCGCTTGGTAAAGAGTAGGTAGCACCCTCTTTTTTACTCTTAAAGCGGCAAAACGCCTCCGCTTCAAGTGCGTTTACATCTACTGGCCAATCAAGCGGCATATCGATAATCTTTGCAAGTGCTCTATACTTAAAACCGCTCCCATCCTCTACCCAAAAAATGGGATGTTTTGCGCCGCTTATTTTTAAAAATTTTCTTCCCTCTTCATCCCAAAACTCTTCCTCTTGATATCCGCCCTCTTTTACAAACTCCATAAATTCACCGTTGCTTACAAGGTACCTTGAAGCCTTAAAGTCCTCAACATAGTGAGTGTATGTACCATACTCGTTATCCCATCCATAAAGATTGTGCGACCTCTCTTTACCCAAAGCTACTTCACCGCTTTGTATGGCAATCATCTCATTTTTAGGGGCTTTTGAGGAGTGAGTACAGATAGTAAACTCCTCTACCTCTTTTACAAGCTCTATGGACATCTGACGGTGCAAAACAAGCGAGGTCTCTATATGTATGCGTTCATGTTCTATACCCATTAAAATTATCCACATGTCGGACTCTTGTGTGATGGGAAGCGTAAGCGGGAGTGTTGTTATAAGCTCATCCACCAAATCTCTTACTTTTTTTCGGTACTCTCTGACTTCATCCACTTTTGGCCATCTATAGTGCGTACTCTCTGTGTCATCCCACTCCATCTCATCCACACCTACGGCAAATATAGACTCAAATTCAGGGTTTATGCGCTCTTTTATTGTCTTCATAAGGATCAGTTTATTGATAAAAAAGGTGGCGGTATGTCCGAAATAAAATATCATCGGATGGCGGGTCGGTTCTGATTTTTGATAAAAAACTTCATCCTCCTTTAAGAGTTCAAAAATTTTCTCAAAAATATCCTGAGTATTGTGAAAATATGTCCTTATCTCTTCTCTTTTTGCTTCAACATCTGCACCATCCAAAGTAACCGGATACAAACTAAATTTACTCAAAACATTCCTTTTTGGCTATATTTTTCTATGAAGTTCTATTATAGTAAAAAACTCTCACTCTTTCCAAATCTAACACACGCTTTTACCACAAAAGAGAGCGGACATCTAGCTTTTCACGTTCGCGATGACGCGGCAAGTGTCAAAACAAACCATGAAATGTTAGCAATAGAGCCCGGCTGCAAAAAAAGATTTGCTCAGATAGTGTGCACATTATCACGGATGAGAACTTTGATCTCACTCCTATGCCAGCCGGGGGTCATCTTCAAACTATCCGGGGGTTGCCAACTCTTCAAAACACAGCCCCGGCACTTGGGCTTTGGGATAGGCCTTCCAAAACCCTTGTGTCCCTCTAAAGTCAGGCAACCCGCTATCCACACCCATCCCCGCCCCTGCTGTGATGAAAATCGCGTCGGCTTCTTGTAGCAGTTGTTTGGCTTTCTACAGGTTTTTTGTCATACTCATAGAGAGATTATAGCATAGGCGAAAAAATTTTCTTCTTCCTGCGAAAACCAAAGGAAGGAGACAATATATTTAAGAAAATTTTAATAAAACTATGTTCGTTTGATAAAACGATATAATAATATTTATACGGCAAAAATTAAAAGCATACCGCTGGCTGAAACTATAGGAAATGATTTTGAATTCAAACTTCAAAAGGCTATAATAATAACGGTCATATCTATTAGTGCACTGGCGATTTAAACCGGTATTGCTCCGGACAGGCAGAGGTGAGGAAAGTTGAGACTTCAATAGATGTTTATTCATTTATAAGTCTTACTTTTCTTTACACACCAGGTGTGTAAATAAGCATGAGATCAACACAGAAGGCAAGCCTGAATACATGAAGAATAAAACTGTTTTCTTTTCTTCATTTGTCATTGTTGTGCTGCTCCATACTTATGTGCTGAGTTCATATAAGGTCGATCAGCAAATATATGAAGCTCAGTCTGGTGGAAAAGTTTCTTTTGTTGTAAATCTCCAACAGGTTTCCGCCAAAGCATCCGAATCTGTTGATGAACCTGCAATGGAAGAGATTGTTCCTGACCCTATTGAGGAACCTGTAATAGAAGAAACTGTTCCTGACCCTATTGACGAGCCTGTCATTGAAGAAATTCCTCTCCCCGAACCTAAACTTACGGCAGAAGAGAAGGTCTCGGAAATTCCAAAGCCTATCAAAAAAAAAGAGAGTCTCAAGAAGAAACAATCAAAGAATCAAAAAATAAAAACCAAAAATATGAAAAGTGCTTCAGAAGGGCTGTCCGGCGGACAGATATCAGGATCCGGAGGGGGAGGAGCGCTTAAAGAAAATTATTATTCTAAAGTACGGAACATGATAGAGCGGAAAAAAAGATATCCGAGTATCGCAAAAAAATTAAGACAGGAGGGTATCGTGCATGTTACCTTTACGATAAGCAAAAATGGTGCAATCAGTGATGTCCGTCTGGTAAAAAAATGTTCTCATGAGCGTTTAAATCGTGCTGCAGCTAGAGTACTCAAAGAGATCGGATCATTTCCTCCCATCCCTGAAGAGGTGGGAAAACAATCCATTTCTTTATCGGTATTAATAAGATATAAAATCTTGAACTAGGAGTTTAAATTGTTAGATATAATGCAATATGTAGATAGGGGTGGCATTATCGTTTATATTCTCATTGGATTGAATATTATCGGTTTTACTATCATGGTGTGGAAATTTATCGTTCTGGCTATAGCAAGATGGCAAAAGGAGAAGATCATCAAAAAAATCCTCTCTTTTATGCAGGAACATGATCTGCCCACAAAGCAAGAATCCATGAAAAATGGAATTGAGTCACAGATCAAATCGATGGAATTTGGGCTGAATACGGTTAAGACCATTGCCTCTATTGCACCGCTTTTAGGCTTGCTTGGAACGGTGGTCGGTGTCTTAAGCGCATTTGATGCTATCAGCCAACAGGGGCTTGGAGATCCTGCAGTATTCTCTTCAGGTATTTCCGTTGCCTTGATCACGACAGTTGCCGGATTAATTGTGGCTATCCCTCACTATATCGGTTATAACTATTTCATGAGTCTTCTGGATAAAATTGAAATCGATCTCGAAAAAGAAGTGCTGGAGCAATTATGAAACGGCGAGAACCGTTGACGTTGGAGATGACACCGCTTATTGATGTAGTGTTTATCTTGATTATATTTTTTATCGTCACATCGATATTTAAAAAAGAAGAACTGGCACTTATCTTAAATCTTCCCGCTTCCAACGCACAGAAACTGGATATCGAAGAAGAGCGGATTACCATTGAACTCTCAGAAGAACAGATTGCATTCAGAGGCGAGGATGTAACACTTGAAGTGCTTGAAGATGCACTCAAAAAAATAACGGATAAAACAAGAACCATTATTGTAAGAATTGATGAAGAGGTGATCTATAAAAGGATCGTTTTAGTCCTGGATATGCTTCAAAAGAATGGACTGCACAATTTGGCATTGATTACAATAAAAGATGAATAATTCTGAAGAGGGGATGAAAAACAAAAGCAATCTGTCAATTTTTTTCTCGTTTTTTCGTTCCCGCGGTTTTTTCAGAGACAAGAGATAGAAATAAGGTAAGCATGAATGTTTCGTGCGGCAGGAAAATAAGGATAAAAACATGATCGTCAAAGAGCGCTTCTATCTGGATGAGACCTATTGCCGGGAGCTTCGCAAAAAACAGGCGCATTTTGGCTTCGGAGGGTTTGGCGAAGCGGTCTACTACCGCACCTATAGCCGCATCAAACCTGACGGTTCCCAAGAGCACTGGGCCGATACCGTGATACGTGTGATCAACGGCGTAATCTCTATACGTAAGAACCACTACCTCATAAACTCTCTATCATGGGATGAGCAGCAATGGCAGATGTATGCGCATGAACTTGCAGATGCCATGTTTAAGATGATGTGGCTGCCTCCCGGACGGGGACTTTGGATCATGGGAACGGAGTATATTTACGAGCGCGGAAGTGCGGCACTGAACAACTGCGGCGCGGTTGACACCATCGATCTGGCAACAGCGGCAGACTGGACGATGGACATGCTGATGTGCGGCGTAGGCGTAGGGTTCAATACTGCCTGGAAAGGTGAAAATGTCTCTATGCCGGACAAAAGCCACCCTGCCGTATTTATCATTCCCGATAGCCGTGAGGGATGGGTCGCTTCGGTCAGGCTGCTGATAGAGAGCTATACCAAAAACGGGGCATGGCATAGTTTTGACTATTCTGCAATCCGCCCCGAAGGATCACACATCAAAGGCTTTGGCGGCACGGCTTCAGGGCCAAAACCGCTGAGGCAGCTTCATAAACGCATCGAAAGCTACCTCGATACCTATGTGCGGGGAGGTTCAGATCCGACACGCTGCATCGCAGATATCATGAATGCTATCGGTGTATGCATCGTGGCAGGCAATGTCAGGCGAAGTGCACAGATCGCCCTTGGGTCGGGAGATGATCAAACTTTTCTGGAACTCAAAGACTATACTAAAAACCCCGAACGAACTGCCATAGGGTGGGTATCCAGCAACACCGTCGTGCTTGCAAAAGACGAAGACTTCCAAAAGCTGCCCCTGATCGCCAAACATATAAAAGATAACGGCGAACCCGGTATCATGAATCTCATTAATATTCAAAAGTACGGCCGCTACGGCGAAAAAGCCGAAGATAAAGCATGGCTGGCAAATCCCTGTTCTGAGATTGCGCTGGAAAGCTTCGAGCTTTGCAATCTTGCCGAAGTCTTTCATGCTCGCTGTGAAGATGAAGCAGCATTCTATAAAGCAGTAGAGTTTGCCACCTTTTATGCCTCCACTGCGGCACTGCTTCCGACACATCGGAATGAAACCAATACCATCATTATGCGAAACCGCCGCATCGGGGTGAGCCTTTCGGGGATCGCGGATATGCTCGATGAGTTGGGAACTGCTGAACTGACCCGCCGATTGAGAAAAGGCTATAAGCTGGTCTGTTCGCTCAACCGACAACTGGCCTGCGAAGCGGGAATCCCCGCTTCGGTACGGGTGACGACAGTAAAGCCTTCGGGTACAATCAGCCAGCTTGTCGGAGTCAGCTCCGGAATGCACTTTCCAAATTTCCAGTATGCTATCCGCCGTATGCGTGTGGGAAACCATACTCTCCTCTGCAAAGTGCTGAGCTCAGCCGGTATCCCTAATGAACCGGACTACTACAGTGTCAATACAACCGTTTTCGAATTCCCCATCGATCAGGGCAAGACCCGTAAGGTCTCGGAGGTCTCGGCTTGGGAACAATTTGCTTTACTGGCAACGCTCCAGCGAGAATGGAGCGATAACATGGTCAGCTGTACGATCTCCTTTGATGCAGAACGCGAGGGAGACCAGATCGAACATATGCTCGCACAGTTCGCACCGATCATCAAATCGGTCTCCATGATGCCGTATAACAAAAATGGAACTTATATCCAGATGCCTTATGAGGAGATCAGCAAAAAAGAGTATGAAAAACGGGTCGCAGCCTTTCGGAAAATAAATTGGGAAGAGTACAGCGCAAATGGCGGCTGCGCAGAGCAGTTTTGCTGCACTTCTAACAGATGAAATGCAAATTTCATAAAAAATATTTTACTTAAAATCTAAATTAAAACAATGGCTACTCCTGCGCATCTGCCAGGGTTAAAGCAAAAAGAACATTCACCCCGTGCGCCAAGAGTACCTTTTGTGCCTCCTGAAGCGTAATGCCCGTCGTAATAATATCATCAACAAGCACTACATCAATATTTGGCTTTCCTCTGTAAACAAAATCCCTTGGATGCTCCAAGCGGTACTGCAAGGTTTTACCTGAATAGCTGACTTTATTTTTTGCTATAAGCGCACCATGCAAAGGTACAGCATTTTTGTGTTTCATCGCATGTGTCAACAAAGCCACATGCGCATAACCGTCTTTAACCCGCTCATCAATTCCAACGATAAATATTTTTTTATCATCGACTTGCATAAACTTTTCAATAAATGGACGCATCGTCATCTGGGCCAAAGCTTTAAAGATACGATACCCTTCGGGCTTATGCTTGGTATGAAGCAAGGACTCCAAGGCAGAATATTTAAAAAAACTAACAACTTCCAGTGTGCCTACTGTCCTTTTGGTAATCGTAGGAACAAAAAGCTTCTCTTGGCAGCTTTTACAGAGAATCTTGAAACTGAGTTTATGACAACTAAAACAACGCATTAGAGATTACACCGCATACTGCTGACTATAGATTTAATTTTTATGATCAAAAAACTTTTTTCTTCCAAAAATTTAAGCCTTAAGGAAAAAAAGATAAGCACAGTTTTTCCGTCCGCTGCGCTATTCTATCTCTTTGAGTTTTTTAAGATCTATCGCATGAGCATATGCAATAAGCTCTTCCTTGGAAACAGTTTCCCCTTTTATTGTTATCATAATACGATTGGCCACAACCATTGTAATATTACCTGACTTCTCTTTGTTGTCATATTTAACCATCGCTTTCTCTTTGTTTATTCGAGTAAGCTCTCCCATTTCAGAAGATCTAAACATTGGATTGGACATCATCATTGCTACTCCCTGCATTAACGGAGAATCCATGACCATCTCTATTGTAATGAGAGATTCGGACCTATGATACGTTCGGCTTAACATCGTTCCTCCGCCCAACATAGTTACATTTGCTGTCTGTGCAACTGCTTCTTCTGCTGTCCAGCCTTCAAGAGGCTCCGGAAGATAGGCTTTAAGATCGTTGCCTTTTTTCTGATTGATCGCCTCAAGGGCATAAGAGAGATCTTCGCTTGCTTTTTTATATTCACCTTTTTTATAGGCTTCCATTGCCTCTTCAATCGTATCAGTGACATCATCCGCACTAGCATTGCAGGCAAAAGCAAATAACGATACTAACATGCATGCCGTTGCAACTTTTTTCCATGGTATTTGATTTATTGTGAACATTTTTCCTCTTTCCGGTTTAGCAATCAGCAAGGTGCAACACTGAACATTTCATAAAACCTTCCTTCGACGTACCGTGTACTCTGTATCGCGCTAAACCCTCTATCGGATAATTGTATCATAAAAATTGCCTCTTTACGGTTCTTTTTTGTTGTGGCTAAATGAAGCAGAGTTGAGATTAAAAGGAGATTTGATCTTTATTTGATGAGCATCAAATAACAGTTGCAGACTATAATATATCCCGTATCACCATTGCATAATGCAATACCCAAAGATTCAATAAAAATATCAACAAAGAAGAGCCTCTGGAAAAGAGATTTTGCAAGGGTGTGCGTTCTTTGGTATTTGTTTTGAGTGCAATCACAAAATGTATGACGGTCAGCATCAAAAGCACACCTACCAGCCAGAGCTTCTTGCGCAAAGAATCAAGCACTTCAGAATCGCTATCGCCCGAGAGTTGAAAAATCAATCCGTTCTCTACTATCATATAGCTTCCCGTTGCAAGCAAAACAATTAACGCAACCACCTCAAAATACCCAAATATCGGCCCCAAATGAGGATAAACCTCTTTTTGTTTTTGCTTATCCCTTAAAGAAATACCCAATACAAACATAAAAATAGAACCGCCGATCCAAGAGATGGCAGCAAGAAGATGCAGATGCAGCGCCCAACCCATGGTATCATCAGCCCTCAAGCTTCAATACGGCCATAAATGCTTCTTGCGGGACTTCAACCTTACCGATGGATTTCATACGTTTTTTTCCTGCTTTTTGTTTTTCCAAAAGCTTTCTTTTTCGAGTAATATCTCCACCGTAACATTTTGCCGTAACATTTTTTCCCATCGATTTGACATTGCTTCGTGCAATGACATTATTGCCGATACTTGCTTGAATCGCCACCTCAAAAAGCTGTCTGGGGATGAGTTCTTTAAGTTGTGCCACAAAAGCAAGTCCTCTTGTGCGCGCTTTCTCTTCTGGTACAATGATCGAAAGAGAATCTACGATATCTCCCGCTACTCGGATATCAAGCTTGACAAGATTCCCCGGTCTAAACCCGATAGGCTCATAATCAAAACTCGCATAACCTTTTGTTATGGATTTTAGCTTGTCATAAAAATCCATTACAATCTCATTCATCGGAATATCATACTCCATGAGCACGCGTATTTCACTCAAATAGTCCATTTTTATCTGTATTCCTCGACGGTCATTGAGCAGCTTAATGATATTTCCCACATACTCCTGAGGTGTCAGAATCGTCGCTTTGACATAGGGCTCATAAATCGTATCTATCTTTTGGGGCTCAGGAAGTTCGCTGGGATTTTGTATCTCAAGCTCTGTTCCGTTGGTTTGCTTCACACGATACACTACCGTAGGAGCAGTAGCGATAAGCTCCAAGTCAAATTCACGTTCGAGCCGTTCTTTAACCACCTCCATATGCAGCATTCCCAAAAAACCTGTTCTAAATCCGCTGCCAAGCGCCATCGAACTTTCCGGTTCAAAGCTGAGAGAAGAATCGTTCAGCTTAAGTTTGTTCAGCGCATCACGCAGATCTTCAAATTTATCCGTCTCTATGGGATAGATTCCTGCAAACACAAAAGGCTTTGCCGGCTCAAATCCTGCAATCATCTCTGCGGTAGGGTTTTTTGCATCAGTGACCGTATCACCCACCTGAAGGGCATCTACTGTTTTTAACCCCATCACCACAATACCAATCTCTCCGGTACGGATCTCGTTAGTTTTGGCTGGCGCAATAGGATTGGGATACATGAGATTAAGCACCTGATGCTCGTCTTTTGTCCCCATAACTTTAACCATCTGTCCTTTTTTAATACTCCCGTCAAACACGCGCACTAAAGCAAGCGCCCCCAAATAGTTGTCAAACCAACTGTCATAAATCAGTGCTTTAGTGGGCGCATGCTCGTCTCCTTTGGGCGCAGGTATACGCTCAATGATAGAATCAATAAGGGCCTTGACCCCCTCTCCTGTTTTGGCTGAAACAAGATTATGTTCTGTTGCATCGATTCCTATGGCTTCTTCAAGTTCGGCCAGCACCCTGTCCGGATCAGCGGCAGGAAGGTCTATTTTGTTGACGACGGGCAAAAGTTCCAGATTGTTTTCCATGGCAATATAGACATTGGCTATCGTCTGAGCTTCTACACCCTGTGCCGCATCCACGATAAGCAATGCACCGTCACTGGAAGCCAAAGAACGGCTCACCTCATATGAAAAATCAACGTGACCCGGAGTGTCGATAAGATTGAGGATATAGTCCTCCCCATCTTTCTTATAATCCAATCGAACACTTTGCGCCTTAATGGTGATGCCGCGTTCTTTTTCGATATCCATTGTATCCATGACCTGTGAGGACATCTGTCTTTCCGATACCGCTCCGCACTCCTGTATGATACGATCAGCTAAAGTTGATTTTCCGTGGTCAATATGTGCAATGATCGAAAAATTGCGGATATGAGACTGAGGTACTGTTTTTGTCATTAATTTGTCTCAAACAGCGAGTTTACACTCTCGTTGTTATGTACTCTTCGTATCACTTCCCCCAGCATCGAGGCCGTAGAAAGCATTTTAATCTTAGGTGATTGTTTTTGCATTGGAATCGTATTTGCCACAACCAATTCATCCAAATCCCCCTCTTCGATACGCTCGTAAGCTTGACCCGAAAGTACAGGGTGTGTGCAGCACGCCATGACTGAATTTGCGCCAAGGTTTTTTAGTGCCGCCGCCCCTTTGAGCATGGTTCCTGCCGTATCAACCATATCATCAATCAAAATGACATCTCTGCCTTTTACATCGCCGATAATATTCATCACCTCTGCCACATTGGCTTTTTCGCGTCTCTTATCGACAATAACCATATCAAGACCTAATTTTTTTGCAAAATATCTTGCTCTTGCTACACCTCCGATATCCGGAGATGCAATGACGGGATTTGGAAGATTTTTTGCCTTGATATAATCTATAAATAAAATAGCTCCATAAAGATTGTCTACAGGTATATCAAAAAATCCTTGGATTTGAGAAGCATGCAGATCGACGGTTACCATACGGGTAATTCCGGCTGTTTCCATAAGATTAGCTACCAATTTTGCAGAGATCGGAACTCTAGGCGCGGCCTTTCTGTCTTGTCTGGCATACCCATAATAAGGAACGACTGCGGTGATTGATTTGGCAGAAGAACGCTTAAGCGCATCGGTCATAATAAGAAGTTCCATGAGGTTATCGTTTGCAGGCGCACAAGTAGGCTGCACAATAAACACATCTTTACCGCGCACACTTTCTGCGATCTGCACATTAATCTCGCCATCAGAAAATCGATTGATTGTTGCTTTTGAAAGAGGCATTTCAAGATAGTTTGCAATCTGCTGAGAAAGCTCTGGGTTAGAAGTCCCCGAAAAAATCATATATCCACTCATGGGTGTATACCTTTATGTCTATTTATTGGAATGTATTTTACACCAAACTTGATAAAAAGGTGATTTAAAGCTCCGCGACACTACACTTATGCAAATTATTTTATCAGGAGCGGCATGATACGTAAAGTCTTTAAAAAAAAGTCATCCGAAAAAAGCAAAATAGATACTTTTTTAGACAAATATAATCTTCCGAAAACCTACCTTTCTATCAATCGAAAGACGGTAACCAAAGGTGTATTTGTAGGACTTTTTTGGGCTTTTATTCCCATGCCGATGCAAATGCTTGCAGTAGTTGCCACTACTCCTTTTGTGCGCTTCAATGTGCCCATAGCCATCTCTATGGTTTGGCTTACCAATCCCTTTACTATGCCTATAGTTTACTTTATAGAATATCTGACAGGCAATTTCATCCTGGGGCGCGAAGGCATCCAGGACATAGAGCTTACCGTGGAATGGTTTACCACACATTTTTCAGACATACTTGTGCCCCTTTATGTCGGAACCGCTTTTTATTCTATTGTGATTTCAAGTTTGATCTATTTTTTAATCAACTGGCTTTGGATCTCCTCGGTCCGGAAAGAAAAGGATTCCAAAATTTTAGAAAGAAATGAAAAAAACCCGAAGATGAAGATCTTTCGCGAGAGTAGCCAAATGCGATCTTTCTTAGCAGATGACTCCTCCCCCTATTAGTTTATTTTCATCATAAAATGCCGCAATCTGACCTTTGGCCAATCCAAAGACCGGTTCATTGAGAATCACTTTGGCTCTTTCGTTTTCTATAATGACATGGCACGAAACTGCTTTCGTTCTGTAGCGCACCTTAACTTTACAATCAAACTCCTTTTTTTCCCAAAAAAGATTGATCTGTTTTGCTTCAAAGGCATCCGCTTCAAGCTTTTCTTTTGTTCCCACGATGATTTGGTTTTTTTCCGGTTTGATATCTAACACAAAATGCGGATCATGGGCGCCATTGACAAAAAATCCTCTTCTTTTGCCTATCGTATAATGCATGTATCCCTTATGTGTCCCCACAACATTGCCCTCAACGTCTACAGTTTCACCCGGCATATCTATATTCATATGCTTTGCTAGCACCTCATCATACGTATTCTCCACGAAACAGATTTCAGAACTCTCTTTTTGTACGGCAAAATCTTGAAGTACCTTGATGCGCGCAGCATACTCTTTGACATCCTCTTTTTTCCATGAACCCAATGGAAAAATCAACCTAGGCAAAACCTCTTTTTTAACTTCGCAAAGAAAATAACTCTGATCTTTACTGAGATCATCGGCCTCATAAATGAACTCTCCATCGCACCTGATATAATGTCCGGTCGCCACAAAATCCGCTCCGATGCTGTCTGCAAACCCAAGCATTTTTCCAAATTTTATAGTTCTGTTACACATCACGCAAGGATTTGGCGTTAATCCCTGCTTATAGCCTTCCACAAAATAATCATACACCTCTTTTTGAAACGCTTCAGAGAGATCTTTAAAATGAATTTTGATTCCGAGGTATTCACCAACGCGTTTGGCTTTGGCAAAATTTTGCTCATGATACCCTTCTTTATGATGGAGTTTCATATAGACACCCTCCACCTCATATCCCTCTTTTTGAAGCAAAATAGCCGCGACTGTAGAATCAACGCCTCCGCTCATTCCAACCAATACTTTTTTTTTCATTTTAATTCACTTTTGCTATCTCTATAGCAATCTCTTCATCCGCATTAACCAAAAAACCTTTTGCTATGCAGGCTTGTTCCACAAAAAGTGCCACCTCTTTCAAATTTAACGACGAAATACTCATTTTGTGTCCTATCTCGAGTTTTCTGCTTTGAACAAAACCAAAAGAGCATTTAAGAATTTTATACTTTTTTTCACATGCCAACTTCTGTATCTCTTCATTTAAATAAATGATTTCTACACTATTTTGATGCATAGCTTCCAATCTAACGCCGGCGATGCTCTTTTCGCCGTCTACAAGTATCATCTTAAGACTGTCAAGCCCTAAAAGCAGCACATCGCCTTCGCTTAGTTTTTTGAGTGCACTTTTTTTTATCTGAACCCAAGGCAGAGCAAGTTCGTACTCGGGGTAAAGCGATCGTTTTTGCATCATGTTTGCCAAACGAACCGCTTGTGTTTCAGTTTTCATTAATATCTCCGATAAATTGCTCCAGAAGATACTCTTTGTCTGCAACCATAAGGTCGTCCGGCACCTCCTGTCCTACGGAAAAATAACTCATAGGCAATCCGTACAGCAACATAAAATTAAGAAGTGTTCCAAAGTGTTTTGTTTCATCAAACTTGCTTATAATCACACTGTCAAGATTTAAAAAAGAAAAATTTTTATAAATATCTTCCATATCCTCATATTTGACTGTTGCCGCCAGCACCAAAGCAACTTCGATCTTTTTTGCAGCGTCACAGGAAACAAACCCTATCGTCTTTATGAATTTACGCGTATCATAAGGAGACATGCCTGCAGTATCAATTAAAATCACATCATAAGCGGCAAAACGTTCAAGATTTTTCTTGAATTCATCCGTGGAGCTGATCGATACATGCTCTATTTGCATAATATCCGCATAATGCTCCAATTGTTCAACCGCACCCACCTTGTAATTGTCAAGATTCAACAGGGCAACCTTATAGGGCCTGTCCATCAAATAAGCATAACGTGCGGCCAATTTCGCAATTGTTGTAGTTTTTCCGGCACCCGTAGGACCTACAAGCATCATCACCTTGGGAGATGAGAGGTCTTCTTCTTTTATTTTTAAAGCCTCATCGATCTCTCCGACAAGATAGGAAACAAGAAGCGGCTTATCCTCCAAAATAGAATTTTCTTCAAGAGACTCAAGTATCATCTCAAGCCAAACAGAAGAGATTCCTTTGTCTAAAAACAACTTTTTGACTTCCTCGATAGCACTGCTTGCTGGCAACTTTCCAAAAGATTTTTCCATAAAAAGATTTTTTGCAACTTCAATAACAATTTCGCTACGCAACTTTCCATCTTCGTGTTGTATCTGTTTAGCAGAAACCAACGTCACATTGTTTCCATATTTTTTAATGGCCTGTTCGTATGCGCTGATTGGATCAGAGGCTACAAATGTTTCATTTATCATACCGCTACCTTTATCATTAAATTCTTTTCAGCAAGAAATAGAGACTCTCATTGATACTCTTCTCTCTTACGGACATGCTCTCTTTGGGAAAGTTTTTCTTTTATCTCTTTTTTGCCCCATATACGCCAAAGGGATCAATACTGAGTCTCTTTGCACCCATCCCGGATGAGGCAGTGTCAAGGTTTTTGTTTTCATTTTCACATTTTCATAAAATATGATATCGATATCCAGCGTTCTTGGCCCATCTTTAAAAAGCCGTTTACGACCAAAAACTTTCTCCACTTTCAATAGATACCGCAACAATGCCTTAGGCGTTAAAAAAGTTTCTACCGCCATTAAAGTATTGTAAAAATCTTCCTGCTGTGTATATCCAAAAGGCGGATTCTTTAAGATGGGTGCCGTCTGAAGTATATGAATAAAAGCTGAACGATTAAAATACCAAAACAAATGTTTGAAACGGCGCACCGTGTCTCCCATATTGCCTCCAATACCGAGCAATGCTTTGCGCCCGCCTTTTGGCGATGACCCATAAGGAAAACAGGGTGTCGTGATTAATGTATTGCAACTATCGAGATGCTTTTTTAGCATACGCTACCCTTCCAACACAATGGCTTTTCCGTCAACCATTGCTACCATATCTTCGATACGAATACCGAATTTACCCGGTATATAAATTCCCGGCTCGATAGTGTATACCATCCCGTCCTCAATGATTGCATCAGATTTGCTTGAAATATAAGGCATTTCATGGATATCAAGTCCTACGCCATGACCCGTAGAGTGAACAAAGTATTCTCCAAATCCTGCTCTTGTGATAATATCCCGCGCCAAAGCATCTACTTCTGCGGCTTTCATCCCGGAACGTGCCTGCGTAATCGCACTGTCATGCGCTTTACGCACTGCATCGTAAGCTTTTTGTCTTTTTTTGCTCTCAAAAGCTTGCTTGGTATTGAAAGCAAAATTTTTATCAAACCGCACGGTACGCGTTCTGTCCGAACAATATCGTTTATATTTTAAACCTGCATCTACCAATAAAAGATCGTCTTTGCGAAGAATTCGATGCGTCGGCATAGCATGCGGTTTGGCCGCATTGGCTCCGATTGCCACAATAGGGTTAAAACTAAGCTCACGCTTTCCAAAATCGCTCAAAGCAGATCTTGCCATATAGGTGAGATGAAATTCATCTTTACCTGCACCTTCTTTCTTGAAAACATTGGCCAACTTATCAAACGCTTTGGCTCCAAGCTTGGCAGCTTTAGCGAGAATTTTGAGCTCATCGTCACTTTTGATAATGCGTTTTTTGTGGGAATAATCTGCAACCGCTTTAAAAGCGATCTTACAATGTGAACTTATTTTCTCATATCCTGCTACCGTCCATTCTTTGGGATCAAAAACGATCTTCTTTATTTTTGATTTTTCCAAAAGCTTTGCGGCCGCCCCATACAGATCACTATCGATAACGACCTGTGCATCCCTCACACTCTCTTGCGCCTCAATCATATAGCGGCTGTCGGTAATTAAAAAAGCTTCGCTTCCCAGTCGCAGGTACAGAGCATTATCGCAACTATAACCGCATTCATAATAGATAGCATTTTCATCTTTGAGCATATAATTCATAGTCTGGTCTTTTAGGGCTAATTATTTTAAAAGCTATCTTCTCAATAAAGTACTATTTTGCTTGAGCTTGTGCTTTTTGAACACGCGCTCTCATTGCAGCCACTTCACTAAGTATCTGCTTCATTCCTATCATTGCCAAATGATAGCCAAACGGTCCCATCCCTACAATTTGGCCCGCACATACCGGAGCAGTAAGAGAAACATGTCTGAACTCTTCTCTTTGGTGGATATTTGAAAGATGCACTTCTATAGTCGGGATTTGTACTGCTGATATTGCATCACGAATTGCGATAGAAGTATGGGTATAGGCTGCAGGATTGATGATGATGCCGTCCGCATCTCCCAAACACTCCTGAATGCGATCTACAATTTCACCTTCAAGGTTGCTTTGAAAAAATTCGATTTCAAGTTTATTTTGATCTGCATATGCTTTCATTTGCGCATGAATATCTTCTAGCTTCATTGAGCCATAGACATTTTGCTCTCTCACACCTAGCATATTAAGATTTGGACCTTGGATAACGACGATTTTCATTGGATTACCTTATTTATTTATTTTGGGTATTATTTTATCTAACATAGTATTAAAGGATAGCATTTATGAAAATAATCGCGGCTGACTATATCTACACACCTGCTGGTTTTTTGAGCAATCATGCAATCGCATTTACCAAAACCATCAACGAAATAGCTCCCCTGGAAGTGTTGCAACAAAAATATCCCGATGCCAAACTGATTACCGCAGAACCTCATTCCGTACTTTATCCGGGCTTCATCAACACCCATGTACATCTTGAATTTTCTTCCAACAAAACCACACTGGAGTACGGTTCATTCATTCCATGGCTATACTCAGTCATAGATGATCGCGATGCATTAACCAAGGGCTGCAATACACACATCATGCAACATGCCTGCGAAGAGATGCTTCGCTCAGGTATCACTTCTTTTGGTGCAATTTCAAGCTTCGGATTGGAGCTGGAAGTCTGCATCAAGGCCCCCCAAAGAGTCGTCTTTTTTAATGAATTTATAGGAAGCAATCCTCAAAATATTGATATACTTTATGCCGATTTTCAGGAACGGCTCAAAACGTCATGCAACCACAAAGAAGATCGAATTATTCCCGCGATAGCAATACACGCACCCTATTCGGTCCATCCGGTTGCGCTTAGACGTATTGTCAGTCTTGCCAAAGAAAATCATTATCCCCTTAGCGCACACTTGCTTGAGAGTTTTGCTGAAAGATCATGGCTGGATCAGGGAGACGGAGAATTTAAACCTTTTTTTGAAACCTATTTCAATCAAAGCAGGCCTTTTACTGCGGCTAAAGAATTTATAGAAACATTTGATGAATACCCTACTCATTTTGCCCATTGCACACAAGCCGATGAAAAAGAGTTAAATCATCTAAGCAAACAAGGACACTCTATCGCGCATTGCCCGAGATCCAATCGTTATCTAGGATGCGGAAGACTTGCATTAGAAAAACTAAATCTTCCTTTTTCCCTTGCCACGGATGGACTTAGCTCCAACAACACTCTTTCAATCTTTGATGAACTTAGAGCAGCACTTATGATACACGAACATCTCGAACTCAAAAGCTTGGCTTCAAAACTGATAGAAGCTATCACTTCAAATGCCGCACAAATATTGCATCTTAATTGCGGCAAGATAGAACAGGGCAGATTGGCGGACTTTACCGTTATTACTCTTCCGGATTCCCCAAAAAGAATAGAGGAAATCCCGCTTTGGACCATTCTGCACACCAAAGAGGCTTCACAAGTGCACATAGAAGGAGAGCAATATGTTTAAAACATTGGGAAACATTATCAAATGGATAGGCCAACATTTTTTTGGTATGCTTTTTTTACTCATCGCTTTTGCTGTTCTTATGCCAGAATCTGCGCCGCTGAATCCGGCAAATCTTCAAAAAATTGACCTTTTTGGACCTATTTTAGATGCGGATGATATTGTCAAACAAATTGAAAAAGCACAAAAAGATCCCTCCATCAAAGGCGTACTTTTTAATGTCAACTCTCCCGGAGGCTCCGTTCCTCCTTCGGTGGAGATTGCTTATGCCATCAAAGAGCTCAAACAGCATAAGCCGGTCATTGCTTATGCCAGCGGGATTATGGCAAGCGGCAGCTACTACAGCTCTATTTATGCCAATAAAATTATTGCCAACCCGGGGGCGATTGTTGGCTCTATCGGTGTTATCATGGAGAGTGCCAACATCAAAGAGCTGATGGATAAAATTGGCATCAAGCCCCAAATTGTTAAACAAGGTACCTACAAAGAAGCCGGCACTCCCACTAGAGAATGGACTCAACAGGAGCGCACAGAACTTGAAACATTAACGCACGATACCTATACACTTTTTGTTCAGGATGTTGCTGCGGCGCGAGGCTTGGATATCAACAGTTCTGCCGACTATGCAGACGCGCATATCTTCTCATCTATGCGAGCCAAGACGGCGGGCCTGATAGATGAAATAGGTACAATGAGCGCCGCCAAAACTCAACTTGCTCTCTTGGCAAATGTTAAAAATCCTGTCTGGAAAGAAAAAGATAAGTTTGAAGCTTTCATGGATCAACTCGGAAATAAAAGCATTCTTGCGATACAAAATTATTTTTACGGGCTCAAGGCCTCGCTTTAATCTATCAGGAGTTTTACGCTTCTGTTTTTTGTATTGAGCGTATAGCTTTTGTCTGGAAAATTGGGGGGAACTTTTACCCAAAGCGTATTTTGATCTATACAGCCTATGTTTATCCCCGTAGTATAAGAAACACACTCAAGCAAATCTTTTGGGTGCTTGGGTTCAAAATAAAAAATGACTTTCTCTCCCTTCTTTACCTGCAGAGTTGTTTGCTTTTTTGTAATTTTATAGAGCTTTCCTTTTGGCCTTAACGTGGTAAACTTCCATGATTTTTTAATAGTTTTTCCATCACACAAAGCTTCAAATTCTACACGATACACCCTGCTATATTCCAATCTTTGCAAGGGCATCAAGGCAAACTGCAAAGGAGTAAAACGACGATGTATATCATTTTGATAAGTTAAAATTTTTCGCTTACTGATTTCTTTGCCATTGGCATCAAAAAGTTGAAATCTTTTAAGCTTTACTTGGCGATATATAGCAGGATTGAATTGCACACTTACAGGAAAGCCGCTGACTTTATGTTCGGGCAAAGGATCGGGCGACTCGTCAAAAAAAACAGGGGGCACATTGCGTTGATTTGCATAAGGATAAACTATTATGTTATTGTTTTTTTTGCGTATCTCATTTTCTTTTTGCTCATAAAGAGATTTTGGTACCGCAAGAGAGATATTTTTACATATGTTTTGCATATAATATACGCCGTTTTGCATCGGATGGGTTGTTTTGCAAAGTGTATTTGCTGCAGTTGATCCAAGATTATAAACATAGGAAGAGAAAAATCCTTTTTTTTCCTTTTTAGATGCATAGCCTACACCTGCTTCGTCTTTATCAAAATTTAAAAATACAAATCGATGATAAATAGCCGCAAAAAGGGTATCGACAGACTCTTGAGGCGTATCTGTATTGACAGACACATTTTCCATCACAGCTTTAGATGCATAGCCGACGTGCACTACCCTATCAGAAGGAGTAACGCCTGTAAACCCCGTCATGCCCAGCCGCTCATAATGTCCGCCGTCTTGATGCCTTATCAGGTAGCGTGCATGATTTGCGGCAGCCTTCTGAAGCAATGCATTAGATTTTAACCTAACCAGGCCGCTATGTTCACGCAAAGTATTAAGATACATCAGGGCATCAGCAGCATTATCTGCCTTAACAGTCCCGGAAGAAACAACAAAAAAAACAATACCTGCACCCAATGCACGAAAAAACAACATCACTCTGCCTAAAACAGTATAATAATATATAAAAATTCTTGAGTTCTCATTTTTTACCTTCAAGCCTTGCATATATACACGTTTATTGAAAATTACGCCTGGTATTCTCAAACATATATAAGATTTTTAAATTGTATCTAATTGTTGTAATTATCATGCATGTGTGGAGGCTGATTGTTATCGTTTGTCCAAAACTCAAGTAAATGGATACCTACGGATATGCAGATAAAGTATTATTTACTAACTATGCTAATCAATAGAAAGTAACTACGAAAAAGAAGGATTCCAAAAGCCTAAAATTTTATGGCTTTTGGAATAAGGTAAAATGATTATTTCATTGCAGCAATATAATCAGCAAGTTCTTTGATCGCTGCGTCATCCAATGATGCAACTTGACCTTTCATTAGTCCACCCATGCCATGCTGGTTAAGTGTACCTGCTTTATAGCCATTAAGTTGCTCGATTGTTTTAGCAGCGTCTTGTCCGGTAATAACAGCAGATTTACCAAGTGCAACTTTTTCACCGTTTGTTCCATGGCATCCTGCGCATTTTGCATACGCTGCCGCAGCATCTGCCATAAGAAGTGTACTACCTGCAAGTAACATTGTGATTGCAATTTTTTTCATTCTAAGTTCCTTTTTAACTTGTTAAAATTTATCTTGAAGAAGAGTAACATTCCTCTTCCCTGCCTCTTGTCCAAGCATCCCCCTCTCGGGGTTTGCCACCCATCCTTCTTGCTTAAGATCTGTGCAACGCCAGACCTTAGCTTTGAAAGTTAAAATTATAACTTCTGAAACTTTAAGTTATTTGATATTAGCAGCTTGGTACGTTACCTGAATCGGATGCAAATTCGTATGCGAAATCATAAATATCTTTTGCATGGGCTGGCTTCATGCTTGCTTTAGGACAGATTTTTTTTACTTCTTCCTCAAATTTACCGGCAGTATTGATTTCTTCCCACTCGTCTTGAGTGTGAGTTGCTGCAAATTTACTTCCTGACATACCACACGGTGCTTTAAGTGTTTTCATATAAAGCTTTTGTCCTTTTTTTGAGTCCGCTGATGCAGTTGTTGAAAGTACAGCAAAACCAAGCAATGCAGTAAGTGCCAATTTAGTCATTTTAGTCATTTCTTATCCTTTATTTTTTAAGATTCGGTATTTTAGCATGAAATTGTGAAAATATTGTGAAGATAAAAGAAAAAAAAGAAGCAATTCAATAAAAATTGCTTCAAGAAGTTACAATAAAATGCTGTTTAGCATTTTGGTACATGGGCCCCTCCCTCTCCATATTCTCGAGTGAATTCATAGATAGGCTCCCACCACGAAGGCTTAATCGTTTTTAGATCTAATTTCGGGCAAATCCTTTTTGCTTCTTCTGGAAATTTCGCTTGCTCGTAAAACTCTTCCCACTCTTCTTGCGTATGATATCTGGCGAATTTAATGCCTGAAAATTTACACGCTTTACGTAATTTTTTCTTAAAAAGTTTCTGTCCTTGTTCAATTTTTGACCCAACTTCAGCATTGGAAAAAGAGGTCATTCCCACAAGCAATCCTGATGCTAAAAAAAGGTTTAACTTTTTCATTCTCTTCTCTTTTTTTTAAGATTTTCCCATTTCTTTTTTCAAACCAATTGATAATACCTACTTTAGTTTATTAAAAACCTTAAATTTATTCCAATAGATATCTATTGCTTCATCAAGCTCTTTATCACTTAAAGCGCTTTTTTCCTTGATGCCAAAGTTATCTATAAATAAATCAGGCATGACAGAAATATCTCTGGAAGGATAACGCAGATAATGTTTAAGGGCTGCTTTAAAATTATGTTCGCCTCCATATACAAGCAAATAATTCATAAACATTCTTTGCAATGAAGTTGGAAGCGGTGCATGGCATGACACACAGTGGCGCTCATAAGCATCTTCGGCAATCCCCCATGACATTATCACTATTATTGGAAGTAAAAATTTTTTTACCATTTTATGATTATCCTCGTACCTTTTTTTATTTCCGATTCGACTTCAATGGAAATATGATATTCATCTAAGATTTTTTTCACGATACTTAGTCCTATGCCAAATCCTCCCTCGCTTTCATTGAAGCGCATATAGCGATCAAACATAAAAGGAATTTTTTCTTTTTCTATGCCAATGCCGGTATCCCAAACCATCAACATTCCCTCTTTTAGCTCAAAACCGATAGTTCCCCCTCTTTGATTATATTTAATCGCATTGGAAATAAGATTATCAATCACGCGTGTCAATTTTCTTTTATCAATCACAATTGCTACATCTTCCATATCCATAAGACATTCTAATTTTTTAGACTGGATCCAAACATTAAAATACTCCACCCTGTCTTCCAGTAATGGCTTAATTTCTACGAGCTCATCTTCATTGCGTCTTTCATGCTCCAACGTTAAATAAGTCAAATCCTGATAAAGTGTGGAAACTGTTTTTGCGGCGATATTAATACGGGCCAGTCTCTTTTTATTTTTTTCTGCCATCACGTCCATATCCATCATTTCAATATTTGCAAGAATGGCTGAAAGCGGAGCATTAAGCTCATGGGTAGTATCTTTAATAAACCTATCAAGCAATACAATCGAATCACGCATAGGCTTCAAAAACAACTTAGCAAGATAAAAGCCAAAAAGCATAAAAAAGATAAATATAGCCGATCCATACCCAAAAATACGTTTCCATATTTCCGTTCTCCATCCCGTATCATCATCAATTTCAATAACCAAATATCTTGCACCCAAATAATAATTGTCTAATGTTTCAATAAAATGAATCATATTGCCTGCAATATAGATTTCTCTATCAAAATTGATATTTTTTTCTTCAATCAAAGAAAAAATCTTTACGAATTCATTATCATATATGGCAGATCTAAAACGGGGGTCGCGCGGATAGGTTGTCCTCTCGTCAAAAAAATGATGCAGGACTTTCAATCTTTTGGTTTGGATGTAAGCATATTTTGAAAGTATTGCCCTTTCTTGTGCAAGCATAAGTTTTTCTTGGCTTTGATAGTAAAAAACAGAAAGAAGCGTGATCATCAATATAACCATTGCCATATAAAGTACTAAAAATCGAAATAAAGATTTTTTTTCACTTTTCAGCAATGAACTTGTACCCTTGTTTTTTAACACTAACAATTCTGTCCTTGCCTATTATTTTTCGTAAATTCTTGATATACGTACGCAATGCCGTATCACTGGGCTCTTCATCAAAATTCCATAAATACTCATAAATGCGCTCATGTACAATCACCTCGTTTTCATGCTTCATAAAAAGTTTTAAAAGTTTCGATTCTTTATTGCCCAATCCGACTGCTTTACCGTCAATGATTAACTCATTATTCTTAATATTATAGGCAATTTCTTTAGAAATAGGCATCAATTCACTCGATGCGTGAAAAAAACTTCTTTTAAGGAGGGTGTCGACTCGTATTTTCAGCTCTTTAAGCGCAAACGGTTTTCGGATATAGTCGTCGCATCCGCTTCCAAATCCTTTTTCTAAATCATCTACGGAGTTCATAGAGGTAATATAAATAGCTGGTGCCGTCACTCCGTTTTCTCGAGCTTCTCTCAAAAGCTCAAAGCCATTTATTTTTGGGATATTGACATCCAAAAGCAAGAGATCATAAGGACTCTCATACAATTTTTCCTGAGCTTCATGTCCGTCATGCACAGAAATTACTTCATAGCCTTCCTCTTCAAGAAACTCAGCGATAGTCTCATTGAGATTGGCATCATCTTCCACTACTAATATTTTTGCTTTATCCATCTAATTTTCTTTCTAATTTATGCTCAAAAATTGAACAAAGTCCAATTTTAGCTTTTGATTTTATTTCTGCAAGATTTTTATAAGATACATTTATGCTATATATTGTTTCACCCAGCTTTGCAATCTGCTTGCACTCAAAGCTCCGCTAAGTCTTTCGATTTCTTTGCCGTCTTTAAATAGAATCAATGTGGGAATACTTCGGATACCAAAACGTGCCCCCAGCTGCGCCTCCTCTTCGGTATTAACCTTTAGAAACTGTGCCTTCAATGGCATATTAAGCGCAGCTTCTTCAAATGCCGGAGCCATCTGACGGCACGGCCCGCACCACGGCGCCCAAAAGTCTACAACCAGGGGGGTATCGGAATTGACTAAAAACATCTCAAACTTTGCCGTATCTACTTCAACAGGCTTATTGTTAAGTAAAGAATTTTTACAATGACCGCAGTTAGCTTTGGTGTAGCCCTGTTTTTTGGGAACGCGGTTCACTTTAAGACAATGGGGACATACTACATTTACGTTCATCTGTATCTCTTCCTTTTAAAAATGGAGTTAAGTTTCAAAGGTATTATAGCAAAGATAGCAAATACATATTTCCTGATGACATTCATCTGTTCTTCAGAGGATGATCGCTCCGATTCTTCACTTTTTTCTGCTGATCTTCGGAGATATTTGGCTGAGTGGAAGTTACCTGATTGTAGATAACGCACCCCTTGCACCCCGGATCACATTCATGAGAAAGTTTCATGCACCAGTTATCCCGGTCTTGATACCTGCCCATATATTGACATCCCCATCCGCTGCTCATATCAATACCTTATCTCAAAACCGTCGGTAGTAAAATCGGCATCTTGAATGACTTGATAGGTAATTTTCTTTACCTTGCTTGCAGGAGAGCCTTCTTTAAGTATCTTCATCACCGTATCAAAATCCTCATCAAAAACCACAGCCACAACCTCAACCGTGCCGTCTTCAAGATTCTTTATATACCCTTGAAACTGCTTTTTCATCATGGATTGAGAAACAAATTTTCGGTAAAATACACCTTGCACTTCACCGGCCACAAGAAATTTATATCTTTGCATTATCTTTTTTTCCGTACTCTTCTTTTAAATCTTCCAAAAACTCCAAAATGCGTTCCTGAAAAAGATAATTTTCTTCATCATCCGCTGCGCACTCGTGCAGCTCTTTTAAGAGCTCCAAATCTATCTTTTGAACGAAACGTCTTACCTCTTTTGTTTCTTTTGCCACCTGCCAAACAAGATGGTCAAAATCCAATCCGTTCCTTGTTATTATCTTATTATGATATTCCATAACCGTATCAACAAGCAATTCTGCCCTCTGTGTATCTTCGTTATATATCCTGCAGGCGATCTCTTTGAGCTTTTGTTTTTCGCATTCATCAATTGCGCCATCAGAAGAAACCATCAATGTAAGAATTTTAGCCCTATACTCCATAGAACTATGATGATAAACCAGAAACTCTCTAAACATTTTCAAAATATTTCGTTTTATGATTTTAAACACCAAATTTCCTACAAAAAATACTTAAGAATGGAACCTTAATATTATTTTAACAAAATAATACTATAGTTCTGCTATTCTTCACTATATTAGAGTTTTCATGGAAAATATTGATTTATTCATCATTCTAGCTACAGCTTTTTTAGGAAGCGTTGGTCATTGTATCGGCATGTGCGGGGGCATAGTTGTTGCTTACAGCTCAAGTAAAATAGATCCCAAAACTTCATGGATGCAGCAAACCGCCTCTCATCTTTCTTACAACTTCGGTCGTGTTGCAACCTATACTGTGCTGGGAGCCTTTTTTGGTCTCTTGGGAAAAGCAATTGCTTTTACTCCCGCAACCAAAGGGATACTTTTTTTGCTTACAGGAGTACTGATGATACTTGCAGGACTTTCTCTGGTAGGCAATCTTAAGTTTTTACTCTCTGCGGAATGGTCTATCTCAAAAAACGGTTGGTTTCAAAAAGCATTTAGATCTCTCATCTCAAGCAAAACCTATGCAAGTTTCTTTTTGCTTGGAGTATTAAATGGCATGATTCCTTGTGGGCTAGTCTACTCTTTTGCCATCTTTGCAGCAAGCACAGCCTCTCCTTTATGGGGTGCTGTTGTTATGGCAACTTTTGGTTTGGCTACCATACCTGCTCTTTTTTTTCTGGGTACTATGACCAAATTTTTACAAAAAGGTTCCTTGCGGGGAACAATGATAAAGCTTGCAGCTCTCTTGGTTGTCGGCTATGGATTTTTTACTATCTACAAAGGGTATAAATTCATAGCTTCCCCTGAACAGATGCAACAAAAAATAAAAAAGATGCAACAAAATAGCATCAAAGAAATACTTGAACATCCATGAAACAAAAACCGCAAGAGTCTTTTCTCTTTGCATGTTTTATGAGAGGTTTTTAGGTATACTTCGTCTATGAAAACATATGCCTACCCCCACGATCCGATATCTTTTGATTTCAAGCAGACTATTGAACGTTTTTTTGTTGAAGAAATACCCCTTTATGCTTTTACCGGTTCAGGAAACTATCTTGTACTAAAAATAAAAAAAACCGACATGAGCACATGGAAGCTCATCACTGTTTTGGCCAAGGCAACAGGACTCAAAGAGCAAGATATAGGTTATGCAGGACTTAAAGACAAAAGCGCAACAACCATCCAGTATATCTCATTGCCAAAGCAGTATGAACGAGAACTGAAAAAAAATCTTACTACTGAAAAAATAGAAATTTTAGAAAAAACCTTCAACAAAGCTCCGCTTAAAATAGGACACCTTAAAGGCAATCGTTTTTCTATTGTGCTGCACCACGTCAATGAAAAAAATGCATCCCTTTTTAACAAAACAGCCCAAAAAATGCAAACAGACGGCATTCCCAACTACTTTGGCTACCAACGCTTCGGAGAGGACAGCAAAAGCTATCTTCAAGGCAAAGAAATTGCCCATAGCGGGAAAAAACTCAAAGGATCCAGAGAGAAACTTCTCGTCTCTGCCTACCAAAGCCATCTTTTTAACGAATGGCTGCATTCGCGCATCAAACTCTCTTCTGTTCTTTTCAAAGAAGATGCTCAATCTGCTGCAAAAAAATTGAGATACCCTTTAGAGCTTGTCAAAGAACTTCAAAAACAGCCGCAATTTTTTAAACTTTTTTTAGGGGATGTAATTATGGCCTATCCTTATGGAAAACCGAACTTTATAAAAGATATGATACAAAGTGCGCAAGCCTTCAAAGAAGGCAAACTTTCTCCTACCGGACTGCTCTGCGGCGCCAATGCCTTAAGAGCGCAAAGCGACGCCTGCCATCTAGAAGAACCCTATGACGATACGGAGATGGGAAGCCTCAAAGGGGATAGAAGATATGCATGGATATGGCCGCAAGATGTAAAAACACTCTATGACAAAGAGGCTCAGAAACTTACTGTAGACTTTTATCTCCCCAAGGGATCTTATGCAACTACGTTTTTAGAAGAAATAGGAAAATTTTCTTTAAAGGAAAAATAAAGAGGAACTTTTCTTTCACTTATGAGCGTTTGGGTTTTCCTTGTTTTCTATTCTCTTCTTTTGATTTTGAAATTTCAAATTTAGCATATCCGTCACGCTTGGTGGTTTTTCTTTTCTTGGTTGAGTTGTCTTGTTTTTTCTTTTTCCCAAAAGCACCATCTACTTTTTTCTTTTTGTCTTCTGTG
Organism: Sulfurovum sp. UBA12169; assembly: GCA_002742845.1. NCBI lineage: Bacteria > Pseudomonadati > Campylobacterota > Epsilonproteobacteria > Campylobacterales > Sulfurovaceae > Sulfurovum > Sulfurovum sp. UBA12169. Next base: position 513,263 of record DLUH01000001.1, read on the forward strand.
TTTCTTGCTCCTTTTTGTTCTTTAAGCACATGCGGTGCATATCCTTCAAGTTTTTCTTGAGCAATAGCTTTTCCCATCATGCGCTCAACATCCCTGAGTGCAACCATCTCCTTTTCATTAACAAGAGTAATAGCCAAACCGCTTTTCCCTGCTCTTCCGGTGCGGCCGATACGATGAATGTAGTCCTGCACAATATGAGGAAGGTCATAGTTGATAACCACTTCAAGAGCAGGAATATCCAGTCCCCTAGCAGCGATATCGGTTGCCACAAGCACCCTGGCTTTCCCCTCCTTGAAATCACTCAATGCCCTGCTTCTTACACCAGAAGTTTTGTCTCCATGAATGCATACGGCATAAAGACCGCTTTCGTTAAGTTCTTTTTCTACCGTGTCCGCTATCTCTTTTTTACGCACAAAAACCAACACTTGCTTATAGTTTCGCGAGCCGATAAGGTAAGAAAGCAACTCAAGTTTTTTTTCACTTTCTACAGGATATACAATTTGTTTGACTTGTGCAGCACCCGCTCCCATGCTGTCAACCTCTATTAGTTTGGGTCTATAGAGCATTTGATCGGAGAGTCTTTTAAGCGATCCCGAGAGTGTTGCAGAGATAAGAATATTTTGACGTCTTTGCGGAAGCAGGGAGAGTATCTGCGTTATTTCATGCAAAAACCCCATATCCAAAATTGTATCAGCCTCGTCCAGCACCAAATATTCAATACTCTCAAGCGAAATGTTTTTTTGACCCAGATGTTCAAGCAAACGCCCGCTTGTAGCTACAACAATGTCGCAGCCGGCCTTGAGTCTATTGGCTTGGGTTTGCAAATTGGCCCCTCCGAAAAGCACGGCACTTTTAAGAGGAAGATATTTTGCATAGGTTGCTACCTGTTCTTGAACCTGCTTTGCAAGTTCACGCGTTGGCACCAAGATGAGTGCTTTGGGGTAATGTTTGCCTGTTTCAAAATTTAAGAAGAGTGATTGAAGAATAGGGAGGACAAAACCTGCTGTTTTTCCTGTGCCCGTTTGTGCTCCGGCCAAAATATCGCGGCGCGTAAAAATGGCCGGAATAAGTGCTTTTTGTATGGCTGTCGCCTCTTGGTAACCCTTGTCTTGCAAGGCGTGAAAGATTTCATCAGATAATCCTAAAGTAGCAAATGACATAATAACTCTTTTCGTATTTAAGTATCGTAATTATAGCCGGATATATGGCATCCGTCTTCAATAATAAGCAGCAATAATGGCATAACACACAAAGAACATCAAATGCGACATCCCCTCAAAATAGTTTGTCTGCCCTTCTTCGGTGCTCTTCCAAGCTAAAATAATCGTCATAATCAACGCGCCTATCTGAAGGGGATTAAAATTCAAAAAAAGATCGATCCCGCTCATATATGCCATTGCCAGCAGCACGGGTACCGTCAAAAGAATAGATACTGTCGAGGCGCCCATGGCAATATTCACAACCCTTTGAATCTGATCATTTCTGGCTGCTTTAATTGCCGTAAATATTTCTGGGGCAACAGCGACAATGGCGATCATTAAACCCGAAAGTCCTGCAGACACCCCATATTCTTTGGCAAGAGCGACTCCATCGGTTGCAAACACCTCTGCACCCAAAGCAATTACACCAATCAAAATAAAAATCATAACAAAATTACCCAAATTGTTAAACTTTTCAAAAACGTAACCGCTGTGTTCATTTTCGTCAATCTCCTGCCCTTCGTCTCTCAGTTTTCTTTTAAGTCTAAAAAATCTACTCTTGGCTGTTGCCTGAAAAAAATGCGTATGGGTTCTTGTTTGAAAAATAAACATGATGATATAAAAAAGCATCAACACTCCAGCGATAATACTGCTCGCTTCTCTGGTTGCCTCGCTGCCATGCTCTGTTTGACTTAAAAGACTTGGAACCAAAAGAGCTAATGCCGTCACAAACAATATTGTAGTGTAAGTACTGGAGGTCTCCTTATTGTGTTCTTGTTCGGTAAATTTAAGTCCGCCAATAAATACGGCGAGCCCCAAAAGTACATTCATGTCTACAATGACCGCAGAGATGATGCCCCCCTTAACTGTCTCTATAACTTCAGGAGAATGCACCGCCTCAAGTAAAATAATATACAAAAGAACGATCTCTACAATAACCGCACTGAAGGTAAGTACCATACTTGCGTAAGGTTCCACAAGTCTCTCAGAAAGGATCTCTGCTACCTCGGCAACAGTCAATGAAAGTGCGGCGATACCAACGGCTGCAAATGCAACAGCCATCCCCATATTGCCATTTTTGTGCATTAAAATAGCCACACTAATAGCTATTGCGCCTAGAACGATATCCCAATAGTCTTCAATATAATATTTCCAAAGATAAGGTTTACTTTTTTCTATCTGATTTTCTTCATCCATACTTTATTTTCCTTATAGCAAAATCAAAGTTGCCAATCCCAAGAAACTGAAAAATCCTACAACATCTGTCACGGTTGTTAAAAGCACTGTCGATCCAATGGCGGGATCCACGCCAAATTTTTTCAATGCAAGAGGGATAACTGCCCCAAAAAATCCTGCAGAAAAAAGATTGATCAGCATCGCAGCAGCAATCACTACGCCCAACATAGGCATCTGAAACCACGCATAAGCAATAATACCCATCACCACAGAATAAACCGCTCCATTCATCAAAGAAACAAGTACCTCTTTGACAATTGTCTCTTTTGCTTCATCGGCTTCAATATCTCCCAATGCCATCTGCCTTACGGTTACGGTTAGTGTCTGCGTTCCCGCATTGCCTCCCATAGAAGCAACAATAGGCATCAATACTGCAAGCGCCACTATAGACTGTATGGTAGCATCAAATAATCCTATTACCGAAGATGCAGCAATTGCGGTTAAAAGATTAAGCCCCAGCCACACTCCTCTGGATTTTCCTATTTTCCATACACTTTCTTCTTGTTCAGCCTCATCATTGACCCCTGCCAAATTATAAATCTGCTCAGTTGCCCCTTCTTCTATAATATCATAAATATCATCCGATGTAATACGCCCAAGCAGCATACCTTTTTCATTAACAACAGCGATAACACTCAAGTCATAATTGCTTACTACTTCTACTACATTTTTAATCTCTTCATGCGAATCAACAGAAACCGTAATCATCCCTTCTTCAATCACATCTTTGTACACCTCTTTGGGGCCATGAAGGATCAAATCTTCCAAAGGAATCATCCCGATAAATTTTTTCTTCTCATCCACAACAAATACATGATGCACATTATCAATCTCATTGTTTTCTTTCAAGCGTTTAAGGCGTCTGACCGAATCTCCGATCGTTTCATCCAAATGTGCATCAAAAAGCTCAGTTTGCATATAGGCGCCCGCCTCATCCTCATCATAGGAAATAAGCTCTTCGATGGTTCCTCTGTCTTCGTCTGAAAGATTCGAAAGAACTTCGTCAGCCTTTTCTTCATCCAGCTCTTCGATATGCAAGATCAGGTCGGCCGCTTCATCGGTATCCAAAAATTCTGCCAAAGTAGCAAGCTCTTTGGCCCCATAATGTTCATAGATTTCTTCTTGAAGTGTTTTTGGAAGCTCGACCAATACCTCTGCTAAAAGATCTTTTGGCAGTTTTTGAAGAAAATCATTATACGCTTCTTCACTCTCTTCTTTAACCTCCACAAGCAGATCAGCAATTTCATAAGGATGCACCCCAAGATCCATTCCTTCAGTATGCCTTACCAAGTGATCTTCTAGCTCTTTTATATTTTCTAAAATTTCTTTATTCATGTTTTTATCCCAAGGTTAAATTAATCTAGCTGTTGATATCTTTAAAATTTATAATATTCTTTTATATTGTTCCCGTTGAACCTGTTTTTACCTACAGTACACATCGATACATTCTTATGAAATGTATTGAAATACACTTAATATCACTAAATTTTTGAGTGTCTTTGAAAGCTCTTTAATAATACAAAATTATCTTTTAACACTTATTTAAAGATATATCTTTGTGATAATTAATAGAGAAGGAGAAGATCAACACGAACAAGTTGATACTTGTTCGTGTTTTTTATTTTATTTCAGTGTCACACTTTTTAGTAATAATACAAAGCGGACAAAAGTTTGAAAGCCCTGCAATCAATGGGATAATCCCAAGATAGAACCATTTAATGCCGGTATAAACGCCTGCACCGATCAATACAAGCCCTACTGCAATTCTAATTGGTCTGCATACTTTTCTAATTTTGTTTACATCCATTTGCTTTTCCTTTAGACTTTGATATATGGAACTATACTCTAGATTTCTTAGAGTCACATAAGTGCAAAGACCCTCCTGTAGAGAATCTTTGTAAAACAAGAGAATTTAAAGTTGAGGGCCGGCGGAAGCATAGTCAAATTCACCGCCCCTATCGTCGTAACGACGGAAGTTTTCTTGGAACATGCTTGCCAATTTTGTAAGCATTGCATCATATTTGGTTTTATCTTTCCATGTCTCTCTTGGATTAAGTATGGCATTATCATTTACACCGTCTAGTGCCTTGGGTATGGCAAGATTGAAAATAGGAAGAGTATCGAACTGTGCCTCATTGATTGAGCCGTTAAGAATTCCTTCTATGCAGGCTCTGGTATCTTTGATGCTCATGCGTTTTCCTTTTCCGTAAGAGCCTCCTGTCCAACCGGTATTCACTAAATAAACATTGACACCGTGTTTATCTATTTTTTCGCCCAAAAGTTTAGCATATACCGTTGGATGCAACGGTAGAAAGGCTTCACCAAAACAGGCAGAAAAAGTTGCCACAGGCTCCGTGATCCCTCTTTCGGTACCGGCCACTTTAGCAGTATATCCGCTAAGGAAATAGTACATTGCCTGCTCTTTGGTAAGCTTGCTTACCGGAGGAAGCACACCAAATGCATCTGCTGTAAGAAAGATTATGTTGCTTGGATGCCCCGCTTGAAGTCCCACTTGATAATTTTCAATATGTTCAATAGGATATGAAACTCTGGTGTTTTCCGTTTTAGAAGCATCAGAATAATCAACCGTTCCATTATCATCATAAACAACATTTTCCAAAAGGGCATCTTTTCTGATAGCACCATAAATCTCCGGTTCGCTTTTGGGGTCCAGATTGATTACTTTCGCATAACAGCCGCCTTCAAAATTGAAAACGCCGTTATTGTCCCAACCATGCTCATCGTCGCCTATAAGCGCTCTGTTTGGATCAGTCGAAAGCGTTGTTTTTCCCGTGCCCGAAAGACCAAAGAAAAGACAAACATCACCATTTTTGCCCACATTGGCCGAACAGTGCATGGGAAGTTTATTTTCAAGAGGCAACCAATAATTCATCATCGAGAAGATACCTTTTTTCATCTCTCCGCCATACCAGGTACCGCCGATTACACAAATGGCATCTTCGATATCAAAAACAACAAATACATCAGAATTTAAACCATGTGCTTTGTAGTTTTCATCTACTGTTTTACATGCATTGTAGACTGTAAAGTCGGGTTCAAAATTTTCCAGTTCGTCTTGAGTCGGCCGAATAAACATATTGGTTACAAAATGTGCCTGCCAAGCCACTTCAGTAATAAAGCGAATAGATCTTCGACTTTCTTTACTTGCGCCGGCATATACATCGTTGATGTAAATATTTTTTCCTGAAAGTTCTTTTTTTGCAAGATCAAAAAGTTCACTAAATATCTTTTTTTCAATAGGCTTATTCACATTTCCCCATGCAATGTGTTTATTGGATGGTTCTTGGTTAACAAAATATTTATCTTTAGGACTTCTTCCTGTAAAGATACCCGTATCACAAATAGCTGTGCCTGATGTAGAGATTTTACACTCTCCACGATTAACTTCATGCGCTTGAAGTTCATCAAAACTTAAATTATAATATATCTCTTTAATATTTTTTAATCCTAGTTTTTCAAGCCCCCTGGGCGTCTTAATACTCATTATATCCTCTTTGTTTTATTTAAATATCGACAGCAATACACCTGCTGCAACAGCTGATCCTATTACGCCTGCAACGTTTGGCCCCATTGCATGCATGAGTAGAATATTTCCAGGTCTTGCTTCAGAACCTACTTTACTTGCAACTCTTGCTGCCATCGGCACAGCTGAAACTCCTGCTGCACCAATGAGCGGATTGATCGGTTCTTTTGAAAACTTATTCATCAGCTTGGCCATCAAAACGCCTGCGGCAGTACCTGCGGCAAACGCAAAAAGGCCGATAATCATAATCCCCAACGTTTCCATCACAAGGAATTTGTCCGATGCAAGCTTGGACCCGACACCAAGACCCAAGAAGATGGTTACGATATTGATCAATGAGTTTTGCATTTCATTGCTCAGCCTATCAACTACGCCGGATTCTTTGGCAAAATTTCCAAACACAAATGCTCCGATAAGCGGTGCGGCATCGGGTAAAACGAGAAATGTCATCGTGATTACAAGCAATGGAAAAATTAATTTTTCAAGTTTATGCACTTTCCGTGTTGGCTTCATCACAATTCGACGTTCCTCTTTTGTTGTTAGCGCCTTCATAATCGGAGGCTGAATAACCGGAACAAGTGCCATATAGGAATAAGCTGCTACAGCGATAGCCCCCATAAGTTCAGGCGCCAATTTTGAAGCAATAAAGATAGATGTCGGGCCATCTGCTCCGCCAATAATGCTGATCGCCGAACATTGCTGTAATGAGAAATTAACCAATCCTGTATATTGAGAAAGCGCTGCAGCTCCAACCAACGATCCAAAAATAGCAAATTGTGCTGCACCTCCCAAAAGGGCTGTTTTGGGATTGGCAAGCAATGGACCAAAATCAGTCATTGCTCCAACTCCCATAAAGATGAGCAAAGGGAAAAACTCATTGGCAATACCCATGTTGTAGATAATACCAAGCATTCCGTGATCACCTGTCATATTGGCAACAGGAATATTGGCGAGCAGTCCACCAAAAGCAATCGGCAACAGCAATAATGGCTCAAACCCTTTTGCGATGGCCAGATAAAAAAGAAGAAAAATAATTATAAACATGATCAATCGACCCCAACTCTGGGCAAAAAGACTCATCTTTTCACCTTCGCCATTGGTTACTTCTTCTTTTGGGGAAACCATTGCCTTGAGACCTGTAGTATCATAAAAACTAGAAGCTAATTGGCTAATTGATTTTTCAACATATACATCAGTCTGGGATTGTTCTGTTTGGGTTGTGCCTGACGCCTGCAAAGAAGAAACCGATGCAACAAAGGCAATCAGTATCGAAAAAAAGAGATGTTTTATCTTCATCGCTACTCCATTGTTGCCAAAAGTTGTCCGTCTATCACGCTATCATTCACTTTGACATTAATGGAAGCAATTACACCATCTATGGGCGCTACGATATCTATTTCCATTTTCATTGCTTCAAGGATCATAATCTTTTCTCCCTCTTTGATGCTGTCGCCTGGATTGGCTAAAATCTTCCAAACGGTTCCTGGTGTCTGAGAATGTATCTCAATACTTCCTGCGCCTCCCACCGGAACAGTTAATTTTTCTGGGGCCGTAACAGTGCTTTCTGTACTCCCTGCCGGAACAGTTAATTTTTCTGGGGCCGTAACAACCGAAACTTCCTTAATTTCGATGTTTGCATCACCCTCTATTACCTGAACATCGTATTGTTTTCCATCTACTACTACTTTATAATTTCCTGCCATTTGAGTTTCTCCACTTTTATGTTTACCTTTTCTTACCATGAGAGGACTTTCCCCCTTCAAGAACGCAATTCCTTTTTTATCACATGCTCCTGCAATAAAAATATTCTCTTCACTTGTTTTTAAGCCCTCATTTTGAAGTGCTTTAGTCCAATACGCAATCGACTTTGTTTCATCGCGGTCTGCAATATCCAAAGGATTTTCTGTGGTAGGCTCCAACCCAAGTTTTTCACTTGCAAGTTTGATAATTTCATCATCTGCCTTTACGGGAGTCTTTCCAAAATAACCAAGCACCATCCGTCCATATCCCGGAGCAATCTGCTTCCATGGACCAAACATTACGTTTGCATATGCTTGCTGCCAATAAAACTGGCTCACCGGTGTTACAGATGTCCCATATCCTCCACGCTCTACGACCTCTTTCATCGCAGCAATCACTTCATCAAATCTGTCCAATTCTCCTGAATCTCTCATCATTTGTGTATTGGCAGTAAGGGCACCGCCGGGCATTGGAGAAAATGGAATCAAAGGCGATACCTGTGTTGCTTCAGGAGGAATCATATAATCAGCCAAACACGCTTTAAGCGTTTCTTCATATTTGAGTACTTTGTCCAATTGCAAATCGCCAAGATTGTAATTGCTTCCTTTTGTAGCATGCAGCATGGTAAGGATATCCGGTTGCGAAGTTCCTCCGCTTACAGGCGAAGCTGCCATATCTATACCATTGGCTCCGGCCTCAAGTGCGGCAAGATAAGATGCCACTGATACTCCTGCCGTCTCGTGGGTATGCAATCTCAAATGCACACTTTCACCCAACAATTTTCGTGCCATATAGATGGTTTCATAAACCTTATGAGGATTTGCGGTGCCTGATGCATCCTTAAAGCATACGCTGTCAAATGGAATGCCGCTATCCAAAATATTTCTCAATGTATTCTCATAAAAAGTTACATCATGCGCGCCCTTGCATCCCGGAGGCAAGTCCATCATTGTTACAACTACTTCATGATTCATATCATATTTTTTAATACACTCTGCACTATAGGCAAGATTGTTGACATCATTGAGCGCGTCAAAGTTACGTACAGTTGTTGTGCCGTGCTTTTTGAACATTTTAGCAAATAGCTCAATCATTTCGCGGCTTCCGGTATCAAGCATAACGGTATTAATGCCCCGAGAAAGCACCTGCAGGTTTACATCAGGCCCCACGATTTCCCTAAAACCATCCATCATTTCAAAAGCATTCTCCTGCAGATAGAAAAAGAGTGATTGAAATCTTGCGCCACCACCAAACTCAAAATGTGTAATCCCTGCTTTCTTTGCTGCTTCTACTGCAGGAAAGAAATCATTCATAAGCACACGACCGCCAAAGACAGATTGAAAACCATCCCTGAAAGTTGTATCCATTACATCAATATATTTTTTAGCCATTTACGATACCTTATGTATGATTAATTTTTACGAAACTCTGAGACTGCTGCGATGATTGCTGCGATACGGCGCGATTCATCCTCTGCCGTCCCGCCAGAGGCAGTACTCGAAGCAGAAGAAGCAATTGGCTGCTTTTTTTCAGGAAAAAATTTTTTAATAATTTTTGCCTGAAAACCCATTAGTACAACGAGAACGTAAAGAAAGGTAAATACCACTAACATTCCCAGCACCATAAATTTAATGCTTTCGCCCACTATATCCATCTAAGACAACCTTATTTCAAATTTGTAACGAAATTTTAAAACACTTTTGCTTGTTTCAAGGTAAAAAAAATAATTATCTTCTTTTTTTTCTTCGATTGTTCTGTCTCGTAACTTTCTGCTCATCTGCATAATTTTGCATCATATCGTCTACCATCCCCTGATCAAACCCTATACGGGAAGTCATCGCGTGATGTTCTTGTTCAATGATGCGAGACATAAGTTTTTCTAGCAAAATCTGTTGGTCCATCTCTCCCATAAATTCTACCATTGCAGAAGCATCAGGATGAATAGGAATATCTCTGATCTGTTCGGCCAAATACTCACGGCCGGACTCATCGATGCCTTCACCTCCTTCTATAGTAGACAAACGCATATGCGCCCCTACCTCTTTTTGAATACGCTGAAGTTCCCTAAACTCTTCAGTTGTAACAAGGGTAATGGCTTGACCGCTTTTGCCTGCACGTCCCGTGCGACCGATACGGTGAACATAGCTTTGCGGATCAAAAGGGATGTGGTAGTTAAATACATGAGTGACATCTTTTACATCAAGTCCCCGTGCTGCCACGTCTGTTGCAACCATGATCTTCACTTGTCCTTTTCTATACGCCTTGACGACTTCGTCTCTCTCTATTTGCTCCATATCTCCATGAAGTCCTTTAGCATTGAATCCCATGGCTTCAAGATGCTCCGCCACTCGTTCAACCTCACGTTTCATGCGACAAAACACAAGACACTTGTTCGTCTCTTCTGTTTCAAGCAATCTCACCAACGCTTCATCTCTTTGTTCTTCGTTAATCACATAATAGCGTTGGTCGATTATATTGTTTGTTGTCTCCTCTTGGTCCACCACTGAAATAAATTCCGGTTTATATAAAATATCATTTGCCAATGCCTTGATCGGTTCGGGCATCGTAGCAGAAAAAAGCAACGTTTGTCTGTTTTGAGGAATATATTCAAATATCTCTTTGATCTCATCCAAAAATCCCATATCGAGCATCTCGTCAGCTTCATCCAAAACGACAATCTCTGGATTGAATGTCTCTATTTTTCCTTTTTTATAAAGATCTTTAAGTCTGCCGGGTGTAGCCACAACAATCTGTACCCCCTTATGAATCAGAGCTATCTGTCTCCCGTATCCTACCCCGCCATAAACAGTCAAAGTTCTTATGCCGGCAAAACGCCCCAAATGGTAAAGTTCATCGGCTACCTGTGTAGCCAACTCTCTTGTCGGGGTAATTACCAGTGCGCGCTCTATTTCACCTTTGGCAATTTTATCTATAATCGGCAGACCAAATGCTGCTGTTTTTCCTGTGCCCGTATGGGCCTGCCCTACCATATCGCTCCCGTTTGCAACGATAGGTATCGCCATCTTCTGAATGGGACTTGGTTCTTTAAATCCTGCTATTTTTATCCCTTTAAAGAGGTCAGGATGAAAATCAAAATCACTAAATTTCATATTTTACCTTCATGTCAATGTTCAAATAGATTTTGAACTTAAATAAAGTCCTCGCAAGAACTTTTATAAATTCAACTCTTTTTGTTTTGCAAACTAAAACAACGCCAACAAAACCGCTCCAAAAACAATACGATATACACCAAATGCCACAAATGTAAAATGTTGCAAAAAAGTTAAAAAAAGTTTAATCGTAGCGTATGCCACTATAAAAGCAACGACAAAACCTACAATGAACGCCATCCAGTGTGCATCGGCAAACTCATGGTAATGTTTTAGCAGATCATATCCGCTTACTGCCATCATAACAGGAATGGCAAGCAAAAAAGAAAACTCCGAAGATGTTTTTCTGTCTAGCCCAACCAATAAACCGCCAATGATCGTAGCTCCGGCCCTGCTGGTTCCCGGAATCAAAGAAAATATTTGGGCTATTCCTATCCAGAATGCCTGTCTGTAGCTTACTTCCTCAACATCTGCAAGATGGATTTGTTTGTTTTTATAAAAATACTCTACCGCCAAAAACACAACCCCGCCTACAATGAACATCCATGCGACAATTTGCACAGTAAAAAGTGCTTTGACCTCGTCTTTAAAAAGAAAGCCCACTATGGCCAAAGGGAAAAAAGCCAAGAGAAGCTTTTGCCAAAGTTCATTTTTTTCAAAACTGAACTTTTCTCTATAGATAATCATCACAGCCAAAATCGCAGCAAATTGTATAATCACTTCATAAGCTTTGGTTAGATTATTTTGTGAAATTCCCAAAAAATGACTCGCCACTATCATGTGCCCTGTCGAAGAAATAGGTAAAAATTCGGTAAAACCTTCAATAATCCCGATTATAATTGCTTGAAAAATATCCATATATATCCCTTAAAACAAAAGAGCATACAATACCCCTTTTTATATCATTTTACTAAAGTAACTCTCGTCCTTTTTTAAAAGTGCTTCAGGCGTACCGCTGTCGGTCATTCGTCCATCTTCAATCACATAAATAAATGCTGCATTTTGTATAGTGCTCAATCTGTGAGCGATAGTAATGACTGTTTTTTCTTTTAAAAATTCCTGCAATGCCCTGAAAAGTTTGGCTTCCGTATGAACATCTAACGCTGAAGTAGACTCATCAAAAATTACTATCTTGGGATTACTCAATACCATTCTTGCGATAGCAACACGCTGCCGCTGACCGCCGCTCAGTTTTATACCGTCTTTTCCAATACGCGTATCAAGCCCTTCGCTTAACCCATTAACCACTTCTGTAAGCTGCGCAATTTCAAGTGCTTTTTGCACCAATGCATCACTATAGCCTTTACCAAGTGTTAAATTGAAACGCATTGTATCATTAAAGAGTTTAGGATGCTGTAAAATCAAATGAATATTTTCTCTAATCGTTGAGAGTTTTAAGTTTTTACCCGATACGCCTCCATATAAAATATCACCCTCATTGGGCGGATAAAATCCCACAAGAATATTGGCTAAAGTGGTTTTTCCGCTTCCGCTTGCACCGACAATGGCAACCTTTTCGCCCTCTTTAATCCTCATAGTGATATTTTCTAATATATTCTTCCCGTCTATATACGAAAAAGCGAGATTTTTCACTTCAACGTCTAAAGCTCTTCTTTCCTTAAACGGATTTATATTCTCCTTCCTTAGGGTCTCCTGCTTTAATGCATAGATTTCGTTGATACGATCACACGCTGCTTTTGCCGTAGAAAGCGAATACTGAAAATTAATAATATCCTGCGTAGGCGTAACCATGACCCAAAGATAGGAGAAAATAGCCAGCATAAGTCCCACGCTTAGATCGCTGTAAGCCACCGCAAGAATACTCGCTGCCCTAAATATCTCGTATCCGCCCAAAAGGATAAGATACGAATAGCGTATCGCTGCATCACTTTTATATCCAAATGCAATGGCATGCTCTTTAAGCATCTTAGCTTTCTCTTCGCTCTTACCGAAAAAATAATTTTCCTTATTGGCAGCCCGTATTTGATGAAAAAGTTCAAGTGTCTCCGTAAGTGAGGATTGAAACACCTCAACAGCTTTGTTTTCCTCTTTTTTTAATCTTCCTATATTTCTAGACAATCTGGCCGTAAAAAAAACAACCAGAGGATTGGTTATTAAAATAAAAAGTGCCAACTGCCAGTGAATCCACAGTAAAACAATTGCAGAAAAAAAGAGCGTTAAAGATGCTATGATCAGCCTAGAGATCGTTGAGCTTACAAAGCTATCAATCGTTTCTACATCCGTTACCAGCTTGGATGTTACCGATCCTACACGCATCATCTCATACGCCTTGAGCGAAACTCTCTTAAGATGGTTAAGTAAAGAAACTCTCATTTGGTATGTAATATTTTTTGATATAGAAATAAATATTTTTGTTTGCATGATTGAGAGTACGGTGCTTAGCAGGCGAAGCATTAGGATTAAAATTAAAATGGCAAATATATACCCTTTAGTATCGCTTTGCCATAAGTTCGCCTCTATCCAGGCGATATAGCCATGCGGTTTACCCAAAAGCAGTTCATCGACAAGGATCGGGATAAACAGCGGGATAATAACAACCAAAAACGCTGCCAATAGCGCAATAATATTACCTAATATCAATGCATCTTTATAGGCTGTTAGCTGCTTGACAATCCCTGCAATGCTGCATTTGTTTTGACGGTCCAAACCCTGCCCTCCCGTATTTACTGCGGATATTATAACATAACGGGCATTCTATCTTTCTGCTCTTGTGTGCCGTATATATGGCTTAGACGCCAAGACAAAAGGGAAGATAAGAAATATGGCAATTTGTAATATCCTCTCATCTCCAATCCGGAGTTTGGGGACGAGGGAATAACCAACCGCCATCAAAGGTTTCAGACAGACCAAATACTGCCCGATATACAATTGAAGTCTAACTTTGGTTTTGAGACTATTTGTTGGGGCAAATCACGTTTAAACATCAAACAATCTTCAAAATCTCTCTTAAATCTTTCACATCTACGCAGTGCGTCGCCGCTTCTTTGAGGATGGGTTTGGCGCAGAATGCCACACGGGTATCGGCATAGGCAAACATACTCAGATCGTTCGCGCCGTCACCGACTACCAGCGTATCTTCGCGTCCTATGCCCAGCAATCCCTGAAGACGTACGATCATATCGCCTTTGGCATTGGAGTACATCATCTCTCCGCCTACCTGTCCGGTTAAGACGCCGTTTTCTGTATGCAAAAAGTTGGAAAATTCCGCATGGATGCCAAGCTTCCGGCACACAGGTTTGGTGGCGTTTCTAAATCCGCCGGAGAAACACACCACCGTGTAGCCTTTTGCTTTGAGTCCCGCTACCACTTCCGCAGCGCCCGGCATCATCGGCAGATCGGCACAGATCTCATCGACTTTTGAGGCTTCAAGCCCTTCGAGCAGCGCCACTCTGGCCCTAAGGGATTTGTAAAAGTCCAATTCTCCCGCCATCGCACGCTCTGTGATCGCCGCTACCTGCGCTTCAAGCCCCAGGGGTGCTGCCAAAAAGTCGATGGTCTCCCCGTCCATCAACGTCGAATCAAAATCAAATACTGCCAGTTTTGACATCTTATACCCTCTTTCGCATATTGCCCGTCATCCTCGGGCTTGACCCGGGGATCCAAACTCTGGATTTCCATTCGGGTCTGGAATGACGCAAGCCAATAAGTCTTATGTAAAATTTGGATAAAATTATATCCAACTAACCAAAAATCCCTATAAAAGGCACATCACAAGATGTTTGAAACTTTCTGTAAAAACCTTCACAACGACCAGCCTTTCATCACCGTAGAGGTCAATCCGCCCCACGGCGCATCGCTTGATCCGATTATCCAGATGATCAAAGCCAGCAATCTTGCTTCAAAAGTATCGGGCTTTTCTTGTACAGACAATCCGCTGGCAAAACTCAAGATGTCCGGTGTCCTTTCTGCCATTAGACTCCAGCAGACTTTCGGAAAACCGGTCATAGCGACTATGAGCATGAGAGACAAAAACAAACTCTCCTTGCAGTCTGAGGTGCTCGGTGCCAACGATTTTGACGTGCGCTGCATCCTGGCGCTCACGGGTGATCCGGCCAAATACTCTGATCAGCCCGAGGTTAAGGGTGTTTTGGAGCGTGATTCGACGCTGCTTTTGAGCATCATCTACCATCTAAACCGTGGCGTAGACTACTCCAACAAACCGCTCAACCCCGCCCCTAAGCCGATCTATCCGTTTGCAGTAAGCAATGCCTATGCCAAAGATATGAAAAAACTTCAAAAACGAATTGTTAAAAAACTTGATTATGGTGCACGGGCCATCATCACGCAGCCGGTGTATGATCTTGAAAACGCCAAAGAATTGTTAGAAATTTTTGAAGAGGCCAAAGCGCTTAGTATCCGCGACACCGCCAAAGAGGCGCAGCTGATTTTGGGACAGTTTCCTCTCGTGGCGGCCAAGACAGCCAACTTCATCAACGACAAAGTGCCCGGTATCCATGTGCCAAAAGTGATCATCGATGAGATGAACCTTGCAAGCATGGACGGGGCAGAAAAAGAAAAAGAGGTAGGCTTTGCCCTTTCCAAAAAGATCTTTGACGAGATGATGAAACTGCATGGCAAAGTGCATCTGATGACACATAACCGGTTTGATCTGTGCTCGGAGTTGATCGGCTAACTCTGTTAACCTTTGCCCGTTATACTTCTCCTAAAAAATCTAGGAGTAATTATGTCTGAATTAATAAGATTCAAACTTATCAACAAGATCGAGGGAATCTCATTCCTCATCCTTGTCTTCATCGCCATGCCGCTTAAATATATATTCGGATACCCCATGGCTACTAAAATTGCCGGGATGATCCACGGATTGCTTTTTGTGCTATTTGTCTATCAGCTTGCAAAAGCCAAGCAAGAGGTACCGTTGGCTGCAAAAGAAACCGTGTTATTTTTTGTTTTGTCGCTTATCCCTTTTGGAAGCTTCTACACCGAAAAACTCTGCAAAAGCAAAGAGCTGCAACCCTTGGCAGTCAAATAAACCGTTTTGCCCGATCTTAAAAATAACATATTCTTACAAATTGTGCTACAATAAAAGATATAAGTTAAAAAAAGGGAGAGGGAGATGAAAATGTTATCTAGAATTCTTTGTGTGTGCAACGATATAAATAAATCCCAGATGCTGTTTGACAAGGCGGCGCAAATTGCCAAAGAGCAAAACACAACACTTACTTTTCTTTTTGTGGTAGAAAAGACGCTGTTTGAATTGCCGGTTTATGAAACAGAGGAGACAAGCACAAAAACGATTAAAAATATACTTGAAGCACAAGCAAAAGAAACAGGATTGGAAAATACAGTTATTTTTGTTTACGAAAATGACACGGTAGGCCGTGTTATGTTGGAACTCGAGAGGGAACACAACAGCCTTGTTATTACACCTTATGAAGAAAAAATAACCAAAGCGCTTGTTTTGATTTTAAACACTCCTATTCTTGTGCTCAAAAAAACAAAAGCAGCGTATGAAAATATTCTAGTGGCACTAGATAATACACGGGTAGAAGAATATTGCCTGCCACTGGTTCAAAACCTTTTCAAAGAGAGCAAGATTCATCTTCTGCAAGATGCACAATATTTCTTTTACCCTTTAACTGATCCTTTTTTATCATCCGGCATGATTCCTTACGACACCATTCAGGAAATGGTAGAGGAAGAGGAAGTTATCGCATCCCAAAGAAGTCATTTTGATCATTTTTGTAAAGCACATGGGCTTGAAGGCACCTTTAAACTAGGCACGCAAAGTATAAATGAAGGTATCATGGAGATGTCAAAGCAATATGCTTCGGATTTACTGGTCATACTTTCTACCGAAGAGACGCTCCTGGATATGGCCATTAAAAACATCTTGCCTCTGCATGAAAATGATATATTTGTATGTAAAGAAAAATGAAACATGCTTTGGCATGCATTTTTATAACATTGTGCTGAATTTTTAATTTTTAAAAAAGGAGAAACTAAAATGGATATTATAGAAAAAGAGTTAGATAGCCGAAAAGATGAAATCCAAAAGGAAGTAGAATTACTTTTTAAAGCTAATATGAAAATTACCAATTGGGATGTAGCGGAGGCAGACAATAAAAAAGCCGCCGGCTTGCTGTTGGAGATCATGCAAGAGAAACTCGATATGATGCGTGGCGATATCCTTACGGGAAAATATGACAATTATTAAAATACATTAACTTGTGCTCCCCGTACCCGGCATCACTGATAAAAGCATTTTATTTTCAAGAAGAGAGAAGCTATACTATCAAAAATGATATTTTCATAAAGAGTGCAGCGGCTTATAAGATTTCTTCAAATACTATTTTTCCATTTTTAAATATGCCTACTTTTTTTTGGCAGGCAAGAGAAGGCAATGAAATATATTTGCCTATGATTTTTGATTGATGAAAATGCCCCTCAATAACACAATCAGCCTCCCGATAATGCAAGAGTATCTGGTCTACCCTCTTTTCAAAACCGTCAAAGCGGTGACATATCTTTTTTTTAGAGAGGATCGCCATCCTATGATTTATAATGTTTTTTTCGAAAGGTTTTAAAAGAGTCAATACGACAGAATTTCTTAGAATCTTGCAATAGAGATCATAGATAAAACCTGTAGCATATTTATCTCCATGGGAAATCGCGATCTTTTTTTCTCCGAAATTAAAAAATACAGGCTGCTGTTCTCTGGTGTATACGGCAATATTTGGAAAAAGTGTTGAGAGACAAAAATCATGATTGCCTTCAAAATAGTGAATTTCAAGAGTCATCGACAAAGTTTGCAAAAGCCCGATAGCTTCTTTTGAGAATGTTTGAATGTATTTATTGTAGCCAAAAAGCAGATCAAAATTATCGCCCATCAGAAAAAGCTGAGGCAAAACAATCTCACCGTCGACTATTTTTTGAAGCAACAGTAAAAAAGCGTCTCCATGATGCGGATAGTGCGAATCAGCTACAAAAACAGCTCCATCCTTAATGCAACCCGGTTCTTTATGCTTCAATTTGTCCATTATGGCATATACGCGATCGTTGGTATACCCATCCCTTCATCAAAACCGCACATTAAATTGGCGGCAGCCAATGCTTGTGAACTTGCTCCTCTCAACAGATTGTCAATCGCCGAATTTACAAAAAGCGCATTACCGTTTTTGGCCGCATAAATATCACAAAAGTGTGTGCCTGCTGTGCTTTTAACGTCAACCGGATTTTCGCGTATACGTATAAATTTATCATGAACGTAATGCTTTTTGAGTATTTCCAAAGGATCAATATCCTCTTTGAGCGTAGCATATACCGAAATCAATTCACCTCTTGTTGCAGGAATAAGATGGGGGACAAAGCTGACATTCATTTTTACTTGATGTATCTTTTCTATTTTTTCTGCAATCTCCGGCGCATGGCGGTGTTTTAGAGGATTATAGGCGAAAATATTATCATTGATTGTTACGAAATGAGCAGTCTCAGACAATTTCTTTCCTGCCCCGCTCACACCCGACTTCGCATCCACAAACAAAGGAGCCGAGGCGTCAATATAAGGAATAAACGGCAATATTCCAAGCAAAGTTGCCGTAGGATAACATCCCGGACATGCTGCAAGTTTTGTTTTTTTTAGATCTTCTCTGTAATATTCAATCAATGCATAAACAGCATCATTCAAATGCGCTTTATCTTCATGCTTACAATATGTTTTTTCATATGTATCAAGCTCCAAACGATAATCAGCAGAAAGATCGACTACCTTTACACCTTTATCTATGATATCTTTGGCAAATCCCATAGAAGCCTGATGCGGCAATGCCAAAAAAACCAATTCACAATGCTTCACCACAGAATCAGCATCTGCTTTTTCAACGCTCATCCTCACCACGCCTGCAAGAGAAGGGTGCAATTGCTCTATCACGCTGTCACCTGCTGTGGTTGCCAGATAAGACAATTCAAATTCAGGGTGACCGATAAGCATCTTAATCAACTCCAACCCTGTATATCCGCTTGCGCCTACAACACCTACTTTTACCACTTGCCTATCCTTTTTTTTCTTGCTATTTATTCGCTAATGATAATCTCTTTATAAAACACTTCTTCAATCTCATACGTTTTTTGTCCGCTTGGCAAATTCAATTCAACCTCATCGCCCTCTTCTTTTCCCATCAACACTCTTGCCATCGGCGACTGGATAGAGATAAGTCCTTTTTGGGGACTCGACTCCTGTCCTCCTACGATGGTATAGCATATCTCTGTTTGACTTTCCTGATCCGTTAAAACTACCGTAGAACCAAAACAGACACGCACATGGGTTAAAGTAGACGGATCAACTATCTGCGCCCTGCTTGTCAAATCTGACAATTCGGTAATCCGCGCCTCCATTAATCCCTGCTTTTCTTTTGCAGCATGATACTCTGCATTTTCTTTTAAATCTCCCAATGCACGCGCCTCATCTATAATTTTTGCAATTACAGCTCTTTCTACTGTTTTCAAACGCTCCAACTCTTTAGAAAGTTTCAAATAAGTTTCTTTAAGCATCGGCTCTTTTTGCACGTCAGGTCCTTTAAAATACTGAATTTATTGTTTATTTTAAGTATTATACCAAAAAGGCTATAATAGCGATTAAAATCAATGAAAAATCTATAGAGTCGTGCATAACGTCGCAAAGAGATGTCAAATTTTTGGCTCCCTACAATCCACACTAAAGTAATAAAATGAAACAAATACTAATAACAAATGATGATGGCTTCGAATCCAAAGGGCTTCTTGCATTATTGGAGGCGCTTAAGCCTTTGGGAAATATCACGGTAGTAGCTCCCACTGTAGAAAAATCGGCATGCGGGCATTCATTAACCCTCACTCGTCCGCTTCGCTTCATTGAATTGGACGATGACTTTTTTAAACTTGATGATGGCACTCCTACGGATTGTGTTTTTTTATCGCTCAATAAACTTTTTAACGATTCCCATCGTCCTGATCTTGTGATCTCCGGCATCAACAAAGGTGCCAATATGGGAGAGGATATCACTTATTCCGGTACCGCTGCGGCTGCAATGGAAGCAGTGCTGCAAGGTATTCCCGCAATTGCTATCTCGCAAGTTTGTCATGACCAATGTCAAAACATAGATGATTTTGGTTACGAATTGGCACAAGAAAGCATTGCCTTGCTTGTAAAACGTATTTTTGAAGACCGCTTTCCTTTGCCTGAGCGTAAGTTTCTCAATATCAATATTCCTCCTATTGCAAGAGATGAGTGCAAAGGATTTAAAATCACCCGCGCAGGCAACAGAATCTATGGCAATGATGCCGAGGTACATAGGAATCCCAGGGGTCTGGAGCATTACTGGATAGGATTGCCTCGGCTTGACTGGAAAGAAAACAAGGGGCACATTACGGATTTTGAAGCTGTCCATCAAGGCTATGTCTCTATCACCCCTATACATCTGGACATGACCAGCCATAATGATATCCAAATCCTAGAGCAGTGGTTATGAGATTTGAACGTTGCAGGATGCTGTTTGGAGAAGAGGATTTTACAAAACTTCAAGCAGCAAAAATTCTTATTCTGGGTGTAGGGGGCGTAGGAAGCTATGTGCTTGATTGTCTTTATCGCAGCGGTGTTCACTCTATCACAATTGTAGATTATGACACTTACGATGAAACCAACCAAAACAGACAAATCGGCTCAGATGCTATCGGTATGCTCAAAACAGAACGCTTAAAAGATCTCTATCCCGGCATCCAAACGATTCATCAAAAAATGGATATTGCGTGGGTGGAATCTTTCGATTTTGATCCTTATGATCTTATCATTGATGCAGCCGATACCACCAAAGTTAAGATAGAAGTAGCCAAAAAATGCTACAAAAAGCTCATTATGTCCCTGGGTTCAGCTAAACGCTTTGAAGCTTCCAAGATAGAAGTCGCTTCCATCTGGAAAACGCACGGAGATGCACTTGCGCGAAAAATACGCAATGAACTCAAACGTGCCAAATTTGACAGAAACTTCACCGTCGTTTTTTCTCCGGAAGAGGACAAGTGCAAAGAAAAAGGCTCATGCGTTGCCGTAACAGGTGCATTCGGATTGACAATTTGCTCTGAAGCAATCAAGAAAATTATCAACAAAGTCTAGCTTATTGCATCGTGCCTAAACCAAAACATTCCCGGTATCCGGCAGAAAAAGATATCAGACTAAGTAAAAACAGAAAAAGCAAAAGCAAAAAAGGAGGTAACGCATGATCATCGATAAATTGGAAAATTGGAAATATTATCATTTTGGCCCTGCATGGAAACAGATATTTGAATTTTTGGACACGTTGTCCCCTCACTCTCCAGAAGGCAAATACACCATCTTAGGTGATGATATCTTTGCAATTGTTATGAGTTATGAGACTCGTGCTCCAGAAGTATCGGTTTTCGAATCACATCAAACGTATGTGGACATCCAAACTGTTTTGATAGGAAGCGAGGGGTTTGAATGCTCTTTTAAAGATGATCTTTTGATTGATGTTCCTTATGACGCATCCAATGATATTCAATTGTACCAACGAACAGTTCCGGGACAAACACGTATTGATATATATCCGGGGACATTTGTAATGCTTTATCCCCATGATGCCCATATGGCTGCTTTAATAATCGATAAAAAATCAGAATACACCAAAAAAGTGGTTGTCAAAATAAAAACAGAACTTTTACTTACTTCTTGTTTTGCATATAAACTACAGTGCCCATAAACGTCGATCGGTAAGCGGATCTCGGAAGAGACTCCTTACCGATAGTCTATTTTTTAAGAAGGTCTCTTATCTCTGTAAGCAAAACCTCTTGAGCAGGTGCTTGCAGCGCTGCCTCTACCGGCGGCTCTTTAAGTTTGTTGTATGCCTTAATAAACATAAAGACAACAAATCCAAGAATCACAAACGAAATAATATCATTAATAAATATACCAAATTTGATAGCCGGAGCTCCCGCTTTATCCAAAGCCTCTATCGTAGCATATTCTTTACCGTCCAGCGCAATAAACAGTTGGGAAAAATCTACTTTACCCATCAGCATGCCCACCGGAGGCATAATAACATTATCCACCATCGATTTGACTACTGTGGCAAACGCGCCCCCGAACATAAACCCGATCGCCATATCAACCATATTTCCCTGAATAAGAAACTTTTTGAACTCTTGAAACATTATCGTACCTCCTTTTAAAAAATAATACTATTTTTTGCTTAAACGTTATTTTCTAGATTTTTATTTCTTGCTGCCAAAAGCGTAAGAACAAACAATCCCGTGATTGCATAATATACCCACATAGGAATCGGCACAGGATCACCCGCTGCATAGGAGTGCAATCCTGAAAGGTAATAGTTTACTCCAAAATAGGTCATCAATACTGTGCTGTAAGCCCATGTCGCAACAACATTGTAAAGAAAAATTGATCTGAGTGCGGGGATAAATCTCATATGCAAAACTGCCGCATAAATAAGAATAGTCACCGCTGCCCATGTCTCTTTTGGATCCCATCCCCAGTAGCGTCCCCAACTTTCGTTTGCCCAGACACCGCCAAGGAAATTTCCTATTGTAAGCAAGAAAAGTCCTACGATCAATGCCATTTCTGACAGATTGGTCAATTCTTTAATAGAGCGGTCGATGTTTTTATGCCCGCCCTCTCCTCTAACAATAAAAAGAATAAGTACCAGCAAAGACAAGATAGAACCCAATCCCAAGAAACCGTCACCGGAAATAATTGTTGCTACATGAATCATCAACCAGTACGATTTCAATACAGGCACAAGATTGGTGATCTCAGGATTGATAAAACTCATATGTGCCACCCCCATAGTGATACCTGCCAAAAGTGCCGTACCTGCTAAAGCAAAAGGAGAATGTCTGGCCAGCAAGATTCCGGCCAAAGCGGTGGAGGCTGCGATAAACACGATAGACTCATAAGCATTTGACCACGGGGCATGTCCCGCGATATACCAACGGATACCCAAACCAATCATATGCATTATAAAGCCAAAAACAAAGATACCCAATGCCCCGCGCATAATCCATTTCATAGAAAATGTCGGCTTAAGAACATGAATAAAGGCAAACACCAGCATCGCTAGACCCACCAAAAGATACAAGGGTACCAATTTGCCAAACAAGCCGAGTTTATTGTAGGCAATCTCCATATCAATGTGCCGTTCGCTTGGAAGTACGGCTGCGCCATAGGTTTTTTGATACTTTACTATTCCTTTTAGAGCTAAATCCGCATTTGTCCAGCTGCCTGTTTTTAACCCTTCTGCTACCGATTGAAAATAAGCCGAAACGCTTAGTGTCACCAAATCGCGTGTTTTTGATTCAAACGTCTTAATGGCCTCAAGCGGTGCAGCCCACTTGTTATTTACGTCATCCGCTTGGGGATAAATGCGCAATATAGTCCCTTGATAAACCATATATGAGACATTTACCCTCTCGTCTATCTTTATAAGCTCTTTGTCGTAAGTGCTTTGGTCTAAAGGTTTTTTACGGTTTGCATCACTCACTGCATCATAAATCTTATAGCTGTTATCTTCCTTACTGAAGAAATCGGAAAATTGAGCAAACTTCGCATCTTCGGGCAGGCCGAGTGTCAAAGCTATTTTCTTGTGTCCGATCTTAATCATTGGCACATTTTGATACACTTCGGGCTGCGTGATCATTCCCAACAGTACTTGCATAGGCTCCAAACCAAACATTGCACTTTTGCCTGTAATTTTTGCCACTACTTCATGTGCTACAGTATCCAAGGGCTTCATGCGCCCCATATAATCTTGCACCGCAAGTTTTCCCATTTTTTGAGCATGATCACTATCGTATGCCGATATTGCCTCTTTCACTGCAGGATCTACTTCCGGTTCTTTGGCATGAAGATCTGCGGCATTAAAAATCATCAACGCCAACAAGATTGAAACTGCAGCCCCCTGTAGTTTGCGTGCCCCCTTAAGCAATTTTTGAAACCTTCCGTTCGACAAAAATAAACTCCAAACCATTCCCAATGTCATCAGAAAATATCCCACATAGGTAGGAAGCGTGCCGGGATCATGGTTCACAGAAAGAATGGTTCCTTTTTCATCCATATCGTAAGAAGATTGAAAAAAACGATAATTTCTGTGATCAAGAATATGATTCATGTAGATTTTATATGGCATCGTAAGATTTTGTTCTTTATCTATAAGCACAACATCACTTGCATACGATGAAGGGGTCATAGAGCCCGGGTAACGTTCCAATGTAAACTTTTCAAGCTTA
This sequence comes from Sulfurovum sp. UBA12169, assembly GCA_002742845.1. NCBI lineage: Bacteria > Pseudomonadati > Campylobacterota > Epsilonproteobacteria > Campylobacterales > Sulfurovaceae > Sulfurovum > Sulfurovum sp. UBA12169. Next base: position 537,358 of record DLUH01000001.1, read on the forward strand.
ACGGCAAACGGTACTTCTATGGTTTTTGCTCCGATGCGCAAATCAAGACGCACCCCGTCAATCTCTATCGTATTTAATTCCCCTGGTTGTCCGCTCATTGGCTTGCATACAATCTCCCTGCTTTGATCACCCGCACTCACTTTTAGTTCAATATATTCAGGTTTTCCCGATTCTGTTTTGAGACTGCTTGAAACGGTTTCAAGTTTTGATTTTTCATGAATAGATTTTAAAACTATTGCGTTGCTTCCGAAACGATAAAGTATTCTTTGTGTAAAATTATGATCGCCTGCATCAATTTCACCGGAACTTTTGTCATCCATCTTAAGAAAAGACATGGCAAAAGGAAAATTAACCTTAAATCCGTCTTCGGCTTCTTTGATCAGAAATGTGGGTTTATCGGTTTGCGAAGAGGTAGCATATCCGATATAAAATGGGCCAAAATCTTTCAAATCGCCTTTGCTGAAATAGTATGTTTTTCCCTGTTCGTCTGTAGAAACTTTTAATTCTAAAATCGTTTTGCCTTCAGGGTCAGGAGCCACTTTGTGCTCTATCGTGGGTAAATATTTCAAAAGAGAGAGATGTATTTTTTTGCCGCCCACATCAAGATCTTCTTCTAGGCTGTTTTGGGTCATTGTAGAAAAATAAAGCGGTTTTTCAAGAGAGACGCTTTTGCCCTCAAACGTAGCTACAGCCTCAAGTATCTTTTCATCGGAAACCATCATGTTGACACTTTGTCCTTCACGAATATGCATAATACCCTCATACCCGACATAACGTGTAATAAGTGCGCCGATGGCAATGACAAAAAATGAAAAGTGGAAAAGAAAGACTGCCAGGTTTTTTTTGTATGTCTTGTATTTAAAAATATTGTATACTAAAATCGCGGTGAAATAGGCTAAAAAAAGTTCAAACCATTTCGTTTTATAAATCAATGCCTTTACCGTCAGCGTTCCATAGTCATTCTCTATAAACGTAGCAGCTCCAATTATAAAACCAAATACAAACAGCATTAATACAGCCATTTTCATCGAAAAAATATACCTCATATTTTAAAAACCTTTTATATTAGAATGAATTAAGCCCGAATTATAGCTAAGCTTTGTTAACAGTGTATTAAGATAAATTATTTTACATTATCATCACAGAGGGCACTACTTTAACTCTCCCCAGCTGTCTCCCATGCTCACCGAGCAGACTAACGGCACATTGAGTTTTAAAATATGTTCCATCACATACGTAAACCGTTTGGATAGCGATTCTGCGATCTCTTCTTTGATCTCAAAGATCAGTTCATCGTGTATCTGTAAAAGCATCGATGCATCCAAATTCTCTTCAAGAATCATCGCATCTATATGATTCATCGAAAGCTTAATAAGGTCCGCTGCCGATCCCTGAAAAACCGTATTGACCGATTCTCTCAAAAATGCGGCTTTTTGCATAGCGTTGGCATTTTCATAGTCAAACAGTCTTCTTCTGCCCAGTATCGTCTCTACGTATCCATCAATTTTGACACGCTCCTGTATCTCCTCCAGAAATCTTTTTACCGTAGGAAAAGAGGCGAAATAACTGCGTATAATCTCTTTGGCCTCCACCGGTGTAATTCCTATATCCTCGGCAAGTTTACGCTGCCCCATGCCATAAAGCAAACCAAAATTCACTGATTTTGCTACGTTACGTTTGGATTTTGCTTCTGCCTCCCCGAACAATCTAGCCGCCGTAGCCAAATGAATGTCTTCCTGATTCACGAATGCATCGCTTAGCGCCTTGTCTCCGGAAAAATGCGCAAGCAGTCTCAACTCTATTTGGGAATAATCGATACTCACAAGTTTATACCCTTCCTTGGCCACAAAAGCTTGCCGCACAGATCTTCCAAGCTCAGAGCGTACAGGAATATTTTGCAAGTTCGGTTCTTTTGAACTTAACCGCCCTGTAGCTGTTCCGGTCTGGATAAAAGAAGTATAGATGCGATGATCTTTGTCTTCTTCTGCCAATTTCAACAAGGGATCAACATAAGTGGAAAGCATTTTTTGGTATTCACGGTAAACAAGAAGTTTAGAAATAATCGGATGTTCGTCTTTTAGAGTTTGAAGAACGGCTTCATTGGTGCTGTACCCTGTTTTTGTTTTTTTAACGCCTTTGAGTCCTAATTTTTGAAAAAGTATATTTCCTAGTTGCTGGGTGGATTTGATATTAAATTCGCTTTCTGCCAATGCATAGATCTCCCCGGTTAAATGCTCCAAATCCAAACGTAAACTCTTTTGAAGACTCATTAGATGCCGGATATTGACTTTAATTCCTGCCCGCTCCATGCGCGCAAGCACATTGATAAAAGGATATTCTACATTTTTTGCTTCCTCTAATAAAGATATCAAGCCGCCCAATTCCATTCGTTTTTTAAGTGAAAAATAAAGCAGATAGGTCATCCATGCATCTTCGGCGGCATAAAAAGCAGCTTCCCCGATATGTACGGAAGAAAAATTTTCTCCTTTTTTAACCATCTCTTTAAAAGGCTTCATTTTATAGTTGAAAAACCTCTCCGCCAGAGCATCAAGCCCGACTTTAGCTTCAGGGTTATTCAGCCATGCCATAATCATCGTATCCGCAAAAGGTGTAATTTCAGAAAAACCATACTGATTGTAAAGCAAAGAAAAATCAAATTTAAGATTTTGTCCTATTGTCTTGTGTGTTAAAAGCTTTTTGAGCACCCTTAAAGCATCCTGGATATCTACTTGCGATTCTATACCGAGATAAGCATGGCCAACCGGCACATAGTACGCTTTGTTTTCCGAAACACAAAAACTAAATCCAACCATTTTTGCGCTTTTAGTGTCCAGACCCGTTGTTTCTGTGTCAAATGCAATGATCGCATCCTCATCCAAATTATCAACTACTGCCTCCAGTTTCTCTTTGGTATCGAGCGTTACAGCCCCGAAAGACAAAGAAGAATATTTTTTTTGAGGGATTGGAACCGGGCACCCCCGTTCGCCTTCTCTTAGCTCTGATTTTCTGATCGCCTGTTTCATTTCATATTTTTCGAACTGGTCAATCAGGCACGAAAGATAGTTCCTGTCCTCAAAAACAAAATTCTGCAGATCGACCTCCTCAAAAACATCCGTTCGCATCCTCACAAGTTTTCTCGATAAAAAGGCTTTTTCTTTTCCTTCCAGCAGCAGCTTTTGAATGCGCGGCGTGCCGCAATTTTCGATATCTGCATAAATCGCTTCAAGGGTATGATATTGGTTGATCAGCTGGCTTGCTCCTTTTTGTCCTATCCCTTTGACGCCGGGCACATTGTCAGACGAATCTCCCAAAAGTGCTTGAAAGTCAACAAAATCACGCGGATTTACCCCAAACTTTTCGATACATCCTGCCTCATCAATCTCTTTTTTCTTTACTGAATCAACCATCACGACACGTCCGTCGTCAATCAGCTGGTATAAGTCTTTATCATGTGAAACGATGCGGACTTTCATGCCTTTTTCTTTAGCAAATTTTGTGACAGTGGCGATCACATCATCTGCCTCGAAACCATCCCTTGTAAGGTTTGCAAAACCCATCTGCTCTATCCACTCAATAGCCACAGGAAGTTGCTTGAGGAGATCTTCCGGAGGAGGCTCGCGGTGCGCCTTATATTCCCCGTAAAGGTCGCTTCTGAATGTCTTCGTTTTGCTGTCAAGCGCAAAAACCAAATACTCCGTGCTGTGTTCACGATGCAGCGAATCAATCAAATTGATAAATCCGGTCAATAGGCCTGTAGGGAAACCTTCTGAATTACGCAAAGGAGGAAGCGCATAGTAAGACCGAAAAAAGAAGCCAAAAGTGTCAATGATCGTGATTGTTTTCAATAGCATACCTCATATTTTTTTTATTTTAGCCTATTCTTTGTTAGAGATGGCATGTTTTTAATTTAAAAAATTTTAAGCTATTAATCAATATAATTAAAAAATATTAAAATTAGGGGGGGGACAATGGATACTCATATATTAACCCACAATGATTTGGAACACAAAACTAAAACATTAAAAAAACGTAAAGAAATAAGACACTTCTTGCGCCAAGAAGTAGACCTTTCCAATACCCCGGTTTTTTTGCCTGAAGGGTGGGAGATGCCTTTACTGGGTATTTATATCATTTTTTTACCCTATATCGCAGGCGTTCTTTTCGTTTTTTTCTCTGTAGCAAATATGGATTATAAAACTTTTTCATCACTCAACGATAATTTATTTTTTATCATGAGCTGGCTGGTCGGCTATGAAATTATCGCGGCCTCAATTCTTCTTCTGATCGCTAAAAGTGCTATTTTGTTTCATCTCAAAAATAGTTAAAAAAAAGATAAAATACTCTATTTATTAACTTTTTGACGTCTTAGAAGAGGTGCGTTTTTGCATCTCTTTAAACTCTTTTGCAAGATATTCTCCCGTATAGCTGCCGGTGGCATGATACTCTTTTGCCAGCTCTTCGGGTGATCCCACAGCAACAATGAACCCCCCCTTGTTTCCCCCTTCGGGTCCCATATCGATGATATAGTCTGCATTTTTAATCATATCCAGATTGTGTTCTATGACAACAAGGGAATTGCCCAGATCCACAAGATGGTGAAGCACTCCTGTCAATCTATCTATATCCGCAAAATGAAGTCCCGTTGTGGGTTCATCTAAAATATAAAGTGTCTGGCCCGTATCTTTTCGGCTGAGTTCTTTGCTGAGTTTAATACGCTGGGCTTCACCGCCGGAAAGCGTTGTTGCATTTTGTCCCAAAGCGATATAGTCAAGTCCCACATCGACCAAAGTCTTTAGTTTGCTTGCTATGGCAGGAATGGCTTTAAAAAACTCCAAAGCTTCTCCTACACTCATGGAGAGTACATCGGCAATAGATTTACCCTTGTAGTGCACTTCAAGGGTTTGTGCATTATAACGTGTGCCTTTGCAAGCATCGCAACGCACAAGAACATCGGGCAAAAAGTGCATCTCAATCTTGATCTGTCCGTCACCCTGGCATTTCTCACAGCGTCCGCCCTTTACGTTAAACGAAAAACGTCCTATTTTGTATCCGCGGAGTTCTGCTTCTTTGGTCTGCGCAAAAAGCTTTCGTATCTCGTCCATTATCCCTGTATATGTAGCAGGATTGCTTCGGGGTGTGCGTCCTATGGGGCTTTGATCAAGATAGATCACCTTATCAAGTTTTTCCAATCCGTTAATCTCTACCCCGTCAACCTTATTGACTTTTCTGGCATGATTGAGCAATTCTCTGGCAACGGGCAACAGTGTTTGCAAAATAAGTGAACTTTTGCCGCTTCCGCTTACCCCGGTCACACATACAAAATTTTGTAACGGTATTCTTACATCGAGATCTTTGATATTGTTTAGCGTTACATTTTTGATCTCTATCCATTCATTTTGCGGCTTATTATGGGGATAATTAATCTCTTTTTTCCCAAACATATAATCTGCTGTAAGAGTCTTTGCTTTAGCTAGCTTCGCAGCGTCTCCTGCAAAAACAATATGTCCGCCGAATTTACCTGCTCCGGGTCCAATATCAACGATATAATCAGCCGCCAGTATGGTTTCTTTGTCATGTTCGACAACGATAACAGAATTTCCTTTGTCGCGAAGAGAGTTAAGTGTGCGGATAAGTTTCATCGTATCACGCTCATGCAATCCGATGCTAGGCTCATCAAGCACATACATGACACCGGTTAAACCGGAACCTATCTGAGAAGCGATACGGATACGCTGCGCTTCACCTCCGGAGATGGTTCTGGCATCACGGCTAAGCGAAAGATATCCAAGCCCAACGTCATATAAAAAAAACAGTCTTTCTTGTATTTCTTTGAGAATGGATTTTGCTATCATGCTTTGCTGCTCATTCAAGTGTGAGAAACTTTCCTCATCTGCAAAATACGCATAGCTTTTGTCGATCGGCATATCAATCATATCCGCAATATTTTTATCCGCTATCTTTACCGCCAAAGAACTGGGTTTTAGTCTATGTCCTTGACACTGGTCGCATACCTTTTCAGTCATATACTCTGAAAGATCTTTTTCTTCTTTAAACATATCATGTGCAAACCTGATAACACCCGGCCACTCACGAGTGAGCTTATGCTTTTTCCAAATAAAATCAACCGTACCGCCTATACCGTAAAGTATTGCTTTTTGCTGAAAAGAGGGAAGCTCTGCGTAAGGGATTTTGATATCAATACTGTTTTGTTCACAAAAAGATGTTAAGAATTTAGTATAATAGCTTTTGTTAAACCCGTACATGATTTTGATTGCGCCTTTGTCTATACTCAAATCAGAATCTATAATTTTTTTAAGATCTATGGTATATCTGATTCCCAATCCATCGCAAGCAGGACATGCGCCTTTGGGGGAATTAAAAGAGAAACTTATGGGCTCCAACGGCTCGAAGCTGATCTTGCAGTCAAAGCAAGCCAAATGTTCAGAGTAGTGGAAATGCTCACTCTCAAGTCCCAACTCTTCAAAATTGAGCACCTCAATTTCCATCTCCCCATAACTCTCCTTGAGTGCCTTTTCAACATCCTGACCTATGCGGTCGCGGCTTTCTTCTTTTACGACCACCCTGTCTACAATCACCTTAATCGTATGTTTTTTGGTTTTAGAGAGCTCTATCTCTTCATCTAGGCGCACCACCACTCCATCTACCATTGCACGTACATAGCCTTTGTGGCGCAAAGATTCGAACATATCTGCGAATGTACCTTTTTTTTCTTTCACCAGAGGCGCCATGATAACCAGTTTGGCTCCCTCGGGAAGTTTGAGCACCTCTTCTATGATATCACTTGCGGACATCGAAGAGATAGGTTTGCCGCATTCATGACAATACTGTTTTCCTATACGGGCAAAAAGCAGTCTGAGATAATCATAGATTTCAGTGATAGTCCCTACCGTTGAACGAGGATTTTTGGAAGTTGTTTTTTGGTCTATAGCGATTGCCGGAGTCAACCCCTCTATTTTGTCAACGTTCGGTTTGCCGGCCTGTCCCAAAAACTGTCTGGCATAGGAAGAGAGTGATTCGATATAGCGACGCTGTCCTTCCGCGTAAAGCGTAGAAAAAGCGAGAGTTGACTTACCGCTTCCGCTGATTCCGGTAAACACCACCAGTTTATTTTTAGGAATCTGCAAATCAATATTTTTTAAGTTATTCTCTTTTGCTCCAAAAATTTTAATCATATTCATAGTTTTAACCTAATAGTAATTTATTTGCTGTAATAATCAATATAACAACGTAAAAAGCAACCAAAAACTGCTTATAGTGAGTAATTTTAATCTTTTGGAGCAGCCAGATGCCTGCTCTGATTCCAATCAAAGAACCTAAAGCCATTATGGCCCCTGCCTGATACTGCATCATCCCAAGCCATGAAAGCGTGACAAAAGAAGAGATCGATGTAAACATCACATAAAAAAGACCGACCGATGACGCTTTTTTAAGCGGAAACCCCAAAAAACTGACCAGAATAGGCGTCATCAGGATCGATCCGCCTACGCCAAGCATTCCCGAAAAGACCCCAACTCCGGTTCCGATAGCCAAATAAAGCGGATAATTGACAATCTTTTCATGAATTGGTTCAGGATTTGCCAAAAAAAGTTTTGCCAAAGTAAAGATAACCAATGCAAGAAATATCCATCCCAAAATCGCACCATGGAGAATGGAAACCAGATATCCGCCGATCATCGCACCCACAATACCGCCGTAGCCGAAATACTGCATATCTCCCAGCGAATAAGTCTGTTTTTTTCGATGAATCAAAGCACCGGCAACAGAACTGACTGCCATTTGCATCACCGATATTGCAATCGCCTGCTTAATGTCAAATCCAAGATAGAGTAAAATCGGAACACTCACAGTTCCCCCGCCAATCCCGAAAAAACCTGACACGATACCGATAAAAATACCCAGCAGCCCCAATTCCATAAACATCAATGGTTCCTTTTTTGAAAATGGAGATTATAGCATTTTTATCGTTGATTTGTTCAAGGTTACGGCTATTGGCCATCAAAAGATTTCTATCTAAAATGCTTCAAGATCATCCATTTGATATTTGAGTACTCGACCCTCATCGTCTGCAAGATACATCATTCCTTTATTATCAAAAGTGATACCTTCCTGGGCAAATTTTGGCAACTTTCTCACCCAAACAGTTTTAGCTTTTTTCAAATCATACTTGATTAAAAGGTCTTCTTTGTCACTCACCATATAGAGATACCCTTTATAAAAACTCAATCCGGCTATATCTTTGTATTGTGGGTCAATGATCGTTACGATCTTTGCTTCTTTATCATTGTACTTATCAATCACAACAATGAGTGAAGGGTCATCTTTTGGATAAGGATTTTTCGACTGATTTGCCAAATAGATCTTATCTCCGGCTATAGCAATCCCCTCTAATCCATGTTCTTCATCTTTTACGAGCAGCTTTTTACCATGATACATTCTCTCAACATTCATCTCTTTGAGCACTTGAAGCGTACTTTGATCAACGATCAATAGATTATCCTTGCCCTCGATCACAAAATAAAGCTGTTTTTGGGCATCATCGCATGCCACACCTTCAAGATCATATTTACCCAATTTCTTATGACGCAAAATCTTGCCGCTAGTCGAAACTTCATAGACTTTACCTTCATCATTGGCAACAAAAAGCGTATCTGTTGTGCCTGAATAACAAATTCCCGAAGCTTCAGGAATAT